>JANNFV010000092.1:0-2023 GCA_031380285.1 Hyphomicrobiales bacterium
GGCAACAAGGGCAAGAATCCCTACACCAATCTCCAGCTTTCAGTGACCGCCGCCAATGACTGGACGGTCGCGGCCACGGCTTCGGCGTGTGTGGACGTGTTCTTTTCCAATATCCTGGGACAGTCCAACGCCTGTTTTTCCGCCAATGCCGAGGCGAAGCGCGGCAAGAACCATCTCGAGGTGGTGCTGGTGCTCGACAACACCGGGTCGATGTCCGCCAATGACCGCATCGTGCATCTCCGGAATGCCGCCAAGCAGCTGGTGAACACGCTGGAAACGGCGGTCACCGGCAACCGGACCATCAATATCGCGCTGGTTCCCTTCGTCACGGAGGTGAATATCAAGGGCGAAGGCTTCAACATGGCCTGGATGGACATAAACGCCCAGAACCCCTTGCACGGCGTGAATTTTGACCCTCCCGCCGGATCGCCTGCCGGGACGCGGGTCAATCATTTCACCCTGTTCAGCGCCATGCAGCAGCCCTGGAAGGGCTGTGTCGAGGCGCGGCCGGCAGCCTATGCGCTGGATGATACGCCGCCAGGCATCGGCAATCCGTCAACGCTGTTCGTGCCCGCCTTCGCACCCGACGAGCCCGGCAATGCCGCGCCGGGCGGCAACAGCAGCAACGGCTACAACAACACCTACCTGAATGATACCGGCGGTGGCCAACGCTCCATCGCCAAATACAGTGCCGCCATGCCCAGGCCGACGCCGATCATCGAGACCGCCGCAAACCTCAAGACCAATGACAATCTGACTAACGGTCCCAACCGGGCCTGCCCGACACCGATCGTCCCGCTGACCACGGATTATGCCAAGCTGCGCACCAACATCGACGCGATGCGGCATTGGAACGGATCGGGCACCAATGTGTCGGAAGGCCTGATGTGGGGCTGGCGCGTGCTGTCGCCGGAGCCGCCCTACACCGATGGCAAGAGCTTTACCGACCCGACGGTGCAGAAGGTCGTGGTGCTGCTGACGGATGGCGAGAACGTGGTCTATGGAGCCAGCGGGACGCCGAACAAGTCGGACTATGGCAGCTATGGATATCTGGCCTCCGGTCGCTTCAACGCGCTCGACCAGACAACAGCGGCCCGCAACGTCGATGGTTGGGTGCAGCAGACCTGCACACGCCTCAAAGACCTCGGCGTGATGATCTACACCATCACACTTGAGGCCAATTCGGCTGCCAATACAAATCTCTACGGTGCCTGCGCCACACGGAGGGAGATGTATTTTCCATCGCCCAGCGCGACGCAGCTCAACGGCATCTTCAACAACATTGCCCAGCAACTGGTTGCGCTGAAATTGACGCGGTAGCGCTATCAGGGGTTGCGCTGGATCAGGCTTTGTCCCAGTGTTTGGGAATGAATGCCGGTTCCAAACCCTTCTGGGAAAGCAAATCTCTCGATGCCTTGTCCGCGCAGGAGTGGGAGAGCCTGTGCGACGGCTGTGGCCGCTGTTGCCTGGTCAAGCTCGAAGATGAGGATACGGGCGAGTTGCACCATACAGACGTCGCCTGCCGCCTGTTCGATGCCGGCACTTGCCGCTGCCGTGACTATGCCAAACGGGCCACTCTGGTGCCGGATTGCGTGACGCTGACACCCGATCAGGTGCGCGGATTGCCCTGGCTTCCGCCGAGCTGCGCCTATCGCCGTGTGCATGAGGGGCGTGGGCTGGCCTGGTGGCATCCGCTCGTTTCCGGCGACCCGCAGACCGTGATTGCGTCAGGTGCATCGGTCGTCGGGCGCGTGCACGCCAGCGAAGATGACGTCACGATCGAGCAGATGCAGGACCGCATCAAGGCCTGGCCGAACCGTCCGCCCAGCCCCCGGCGTTCGCGCTCATGGGACAATTCCAGGAACGATTGAGAAATACCCCGATTTTTAATAGGAAAATAATCCTTGACATCGTGACGCTGCTCCGCTAGGGTTCAAACACGCTCAAGAATTGTAACCGACGGGGCAGGGTGTGGCGTTACCAGAGTGATTCCCCGCCGGTTTTGCGGCGAGGGAGGCACAGA
>JANNFV010000102.1:0-3385 GCA_031380285.1 Hyphomicrobiales bacterium
AATCCGCCATCGACCGGGATCACCGCACCCGTGATGTAGGCCGCAGCATCCGACATCAAAAACCCCACTGTCGCCGCCACCTCTTCCGGCTTCGCAAAGCGCCCGACAGGAATCTGGCTTTCCATCTTCTCGCGATAGGCCTCGTAATTGGCCATCATGTCGGTCGCAATGAAGCCCGGCGCCACATAGTTCACGGTGATGCCGCGCTTGGCGGTCTCGATTGCCAGCGTGCGGCAATAGCCCAGCAACGCCGCCTTGGAAGCCGCATAGGCCGCATTGCCCTGGTTGGCCTGCAGCGCCGTTACGGAGCCGATGACGGTGACACGGCCAGAGCGAGCACGCATCATGTTGCGCGATAGCGATTTGATGAGGCGCGTGAATGACCAGAAATTCACCTGCATCGCGGCTTCCGCCTTGGCCTGGTCCATCATCATGGACAGCGCGTCATAGGGCTGGCCCGCATTGTGGACGAGGCCGTGATAGGGTGTTTCCTCGCAAACCTTGGCGAAGGCATCGACGGCGTCCACCAGGGAAAGATCCAGCTCCAGCGCCCGCACCACGCGCCCGCCCGCAGTCAGCTCTGTCGCCAGCGCCTTGGCTTGGTCGCTGGACGACCGGTAGGTGAAATCGACATCGAAGCCTTGCGACACGAGTTGGCGCACGATGGCCGCACCAACCCCCTTGCCGCCGCCAGTCACAAGAATGCGTTTGGGTTCAGACATGGACTTGCTCCATTCCCTCTCCCCGTTCTTCGCGGGGAGAGGGTGAGGGTGAGGGGCAGGGTGACTGGCCGCTGAGCGAACTCGCACGGCCCCTCACCCCGGCCCTCTCCCCGTGAAGAACGGGGAGAGGGGGAAGTCACACCGGCTCCGCGGTCATCACCAGCGAGGTGTTCTGGCCGCCGAAACCGAAGGAATTGGACATCACGCTGGTGACCTTCATGTCCCGCGCCACATTCGCCACGATATCGATGGCGATGGTGGGATCAGGCATATGATAGTTGATCGTGGGCGGGATGCGCCCGTGCTGGATCGACAGCAGCGAGAACACGGCTTCCACCGCGCCCGCCGCCGTGAGCGTGTGGCCGATCATCGATTTGTTGGAGGTGATCGGCGGCACCGTTTCGCCAAACACCGCCTGGCATCCCATGGCCTCCATCTTGTCGTTCTCGGGCGTCGATGTGCCATGCGCGTTGATCGTGTCGATCTGGTCGGGGCGCAGGCCCGCATCATGCAGCGCGGCCTTGATCGCGCCGATCACTGGCTTGCCATCGGGCGAGGACCGCGTGCGGTGGAAGCCATCGCCCATTTCGCCACAACCCGCGAGCACACCGATGATCGTGGCTCCCCGCGCCACGGCGTGGTCGTAGTCTTCCAGCACCAGCGCACCCGATCCCTCCCCCATCACGAAACCATCGCGGTTCTTCGAAAAGGGCTTGGCGGCAGCTTCAGGCAGATCATTCTGGGTGGACAAGGCCGAGAGCAGGGAAAAGCGGATCAGCGCCTCGGCATGCACCGAGCCATCCGTGCCGATGCACAGCGCCGCCGGCGTCTCGCCCCGGCGGATGGCCTCGACGCCAAGCTGGATCGCGGTGGCACCAGACGAGCAGGCCGTGGACAGCGAAATGGGCGATCCCTTCGTGCCGAACTCGTCGGCGATGCGGTCAGCCACCGTGCCGAACAGGAACAGGTCATGCACTGCGCGGAACTGGCCCGTGGCAGCGCCCTTCAACACGTCCTTGTAGGTGAGATCGCCATTGCCGCCCGCATTGGCCATGGCGGCACGCTGCGGCCATTCCACCTCGACCGGCGGCACCGCCATGAAGAGCTGGCCGGGAAAGTCACCTTTGCCGCCTAGGGCTGACTGCGCGAGCGCTTCGCTGGCCGCGAGACGCGCCAGTTCATGCGACAGGTTGGGCGCACAAAACGGCTCGGGGATCGTCAGCGTATCGACGGTTCCGCCTATGGTGGTGCGCAATCCTTCCGTCGGGAACCGCGTGATCCGGTGGATGCCGCTCTTGCCCGCCGTCAGGGCGGCCCAATTGTCGGTCTTGCCCACGCCAAGCGATGTCACCACCCCCATGCCGGTGACGGCAACGACGGGCCGGTCGTGTTTGTCGCGTGTCGGTTTCGCCATCACACCGCCTCCACTGTCACCAGGCCCTCGCCCCTGTGGTAGCCCACGCCGGTCACTGCCACCGAACCGGCAAGCTTGCCAGCCGAGAGGCCACCGGCGGCGAGTGCCACGCCAAAGGCAAACTGCGCCTCGATGGAATGACCGATCATGTCACCAGACAGCACAGTCTTCGCGCCAGCCGCGGCGGACGCCAACGCTTGCGTTTCCTCGCTGGCGGCCGTCGCAAACCCTGTATTGCCCGAAATGACGGTGGCGACCGGGCCTGCCGCCGTGATCTGCTCGCCCACGATACGGCGGACATCGCCGGGGTTGCGCCGCGAACGCTCTGCTGCCACCGGCCCGAGCTTCGCAATCAAGCGTGCGCCTCGCGCCACCGCATGGTCGCGCGATTCCAGCACCAGGAACACCGAGGCGGAACCCGGCACGAAGCCCCCGCCCCCGCGCTCCAGCACTGGCACCGAGGGATCACGCCAGACAGCGCCGCCCATCTCGTAGGTCAGGATCAGATCGGAGCGCTCGGCGTTGGTGGCCCCGCCGACCAGGAAAATCTCGTTCTGGCCCGAGCGGATGCGGGCCTCCGCGATACGGATGGCATCCACCCCCGCCTGCTCCTCGCCCATGAAGGTGCGCGAGCCGCCAATCACCCCGTGCACGATGGAGATGTTGCCTGCAAGAAGGTTGGAAAGCTGCGCCAGGAACAGCGTCGGGCGGATATCCGACATCAGCCGTTCATTCAGATAGACCTCGGGTTTCTCGGCACTGCGCAGGCCCGTGAGGATCTGTCCGTCGACGGCATAATCCCGCTCGCCGCCACCGCAGGCCACGATGAGATGCATCCTGGCCAGCAACTCGGCATTGCCCTTGACGCCCGCATCCTCGAGCGCCGCACCCGCCGCATAGGTGCCATAGCGCTGCCACGGCTCCATCTGGCGCTGGTCGGACTTCTTCGGGATATGGCGATCCAGTTCCACCGGCACGGCGGGATGGACGGCATAGGGCGCGAAGGTATCGCGGTCGATGTTGGGGGTGAAGCCGGACAGGGATTCGACATGCGGGGCGATCCCCTCGCCGAGGCTTGTGACGATGCCGATGCCGGTGATGATGACGTCGCGGGAGGACATTCCAGGGTGCATTTCCGCTGCTGCGTCGCGGCTCATGCGGCTCTTCAAGCCGTGCCGGGTATCACGCCGTGTTTTCGGAACCAAGCCCGATCCGCGTGATCTGACCCAGCATCAGGCTCTTCATGTCG
>JANNFV010000123.1:0-2255 GCA_031380285.1 Hyphomicrobiales bacterium
AAACACACCGTTGACATTGACGGCGGAAGAAGTCTCGCGGCTGCGCTCACTCGGCGATCCGATCGACCTTGACGAGGTCAGCCGGATTTATCTGTCGCTGTCCCGGCTGTTGTCGGCGCATGTCGAGGCAAGCCAGTTGCTGTTTGCGCAGCGCAAGCGGTTCCTGCGGCTGGATGAGGCGACCAAGACGCCCTTTGTGATCGGCATTGCCGGATCGGTGGCGGTCGGCAAATCCACCACGGCACGCGTGCTGAAGGCATTGCTATCACGCTGGCCGAACACCCCCAAGGTGGAACTGGTGACAACGGACGGCTTCCTGCTGCCCAACGCCGAATTGCAGCGCCTGGGCCTGATGGAGCGCAAGGGCTTTCCCGAAAGCTATGATGCCTCGGCCATCGTGCGGTTTCTGTCCGCCGTGAAGGCGGGCGAACGCAACGTGCAGGCCCCGACCTATTCGCATCTCACCTATGATGTGAGACCCGGCGAAACCGTTACCGTTGATCGGCCCGATATCCTGATCTTCGAGGGCCTCAACGTGCTGCAGCCGGGCCGCCTTGCCAAGGATGGCCGGGCCATCGCCTTCGTTTCGGATTTCTTCGATTTCTCGATCTATCTCGACGCGGCGGAGGACAACCTGCGGCAGTGGTATATCGAGCGCTTCATGCGCCTGAGGCTCACGGCCTTCCAGGATCCCCGCTCGTTCTTCCAGCGCTACACCACGCTGTCCGAAGAGGATGCGCTTGCGGTCGCCATCGGCCTCTGGGAGAAGATCAACCTGCCCAATCTCAGGGAAAACATCCTGCCCACCCGTCCCCGCGCCAGCCTCGTGCTGCGCAAGGGGACGAGCCACATGATCGAAGACGTCGCACTCCGGAAGCTCTGAAGCATGCGCAATGCCCTCCTTGCCGCCAGCCTTGCGCTGGTTGTGGCCCTCGTCTCTCCCCCGGTGCAGGCGAAGGCCATTCCGACATCATGCGGGGCGTCCGATCTGCTGGCCGCCATGGCCAGGAGCGAGCCTGAAGCCCATCGGAAGGTCGTGACGGCGGGCAAGGCCGTGCTGAACGGCGATGGCCTGCTCTGGCGCATCGAGAAGCCCGGACTGCAACCCTCCTATCTTTTCGGCACGATGCATTCGACCGATCCCCGGCTTGAGCGACAGATGAACCGCATCCGTCCGCTGATCGCCCGCAGCCGCTCCGTGGCGGTCGAGATCAGCGAATTGGTCACGCCGGGCCAGAAAGAGAAGGCCGCGCAGGAGATCGCGCTGGCCGGTGTCGCCCGCAGCGGCAATGCACTGGAAGGCTTGTGGCCCCAGTCCAACCGCACGCTGGTGGAGGCGGCGCTGCAACAGCGCGGCATCGCGCCCGAGCGGGCACAGCGCTTCGATACCTGGTTCCTCATCGTGGCGCTGTCCTCTCCCCAATGCGAGCGCGAGCGGCGGGCGCTGGGCCTGATCTCGGTCGACGAGAAGATCGGCGTGGCCGGGGCCAAGGCGGGCAAGAACCCGATCGGCCTGGAAAAGCTCGAGGACCAGATCGCGGTTTTGCGCCGCATCGGCGGGTTCAATCCATCCATGGCGCTGATCGAAACGGCCCGTGGCACCAAACAGATCGCCGACATGCGTGAAACCATGACGCAGGCCTATCTCGGCGACAGGCTGGGCGAACTCACGGCCTTGTCGCGGCTGGGCGAGGTGTTGCGTGGCGAAGGCCTGGGTGCGCCGTCCAGTTTCACCCGCTCGCTTCTGGATGAACGCAACATCGTCATGCGGGACCAGTCCCGCGTGGTTCTGGAGAAGGGCGGAGCCTTCATCGCCGTGGGTGCGCTGCACCTGCCGGGCGAGATGGGCCTGGTCAATCTCTACCGGCAGGCGGGATACCGCGTCAGCGTCGTCAAGTCGCGCCGCCACCCGTATTTCGCGACCGCACGATAAATCTTTGTTTCGCCGCATTCCGGCCCAGCCAGCGCCCCAGTGGAATCCGATCTTGTGGATGTTGCCTCTTGGCTCTGGTGACGGGGTTTCCGGACTTCGTCAGCCCCCCAGCCCCCCGGGGATCCTGGTCACCAGAGCCATACCGAACCACTATGGTTCGGGACTTGGGCGGTTAGCTGGAAACAGCTGACCGCCCTTTCTTTTTGTCGGGATACGGCAAAGCTCACCAGCCCTGCACGGCCCGAAGAACGGCCTCCGGCGTGGCAGGAGCATGCAACCGAGCGCCTGCACCCCCTTCCGCCGCGTCACAGGCATCCGCCAG
>JANNFV010000129.1:0-2816 GCA_031380285.1 Hyphomicrobiales bacterium
AAGCATACCGGCCTCTCGCAGAAGCAGGGCCGCATGGTAACCGGCTTCATCATGTGCCTTGCCGCGCTGAACGCGCTGCTGATCGCCTCGATCTCGGGCGTGGCGCTGTGGCTGTGGTCCATCGACACCATCACCATCGGCATCGTCGCCACCGCCATTCCCTTCGCTCTGCAGCTCGCGGGCATGGCGGGCTGGCTGGCGTGGGAACTGATGGAGGTGTTCGAGAACATCGGTGTCACCGAGGAAAGCATGGGCGTGATCGCCCAGCCCATCGCCATCACGGACCGGCCCGACGCGGACGAACTGGTGGTGACGCAGGGCGAAATTGCGTTCCAGAACGCCAGCTTCGGCTATGGCCGCGATACCTCCGTGATCGACGACCTGAACCTGACGATCCGGCCCGGCGAGAAGATCGGCCTGATCGGGCGCTCCGGTGCGGGCAAATCGACGCTGGTCAACCTGCTGCTGCGCTTCTTCGATCTGGAAAAGGGCAGGATCCTGATCGACGGGCAGGACATCGCTGGCGTGACGCAGGAATCCCTGCGCGGTGCCATTGCCATGGTGACGCAGGATACCTCGCTGCTGCATCGCTCGGTGGCGGAAAACATCCGCTATGGTCGCCGTTCCGCCAGCGACGCTGACATCCGTGCTGCGGCGGAACAGGCCCACGCGCATGAGTTCATCATGGCGCTCGAGGACTGGCGCGGTCGCCGGGGCTACGACGCCCATGTCGGCGAGCGCGGCGTGAAGCTGTCGGGCGGCCAGCGCCAGCGCGTCGCCATCGCCCGGGTCATCCTCAAGGATGCGCCCATTCTCGTGCTGGACGAGGCGACGTCAGCGCTCGACAGCGAGGTGGAAGCCGCGATCCAGGAGCAGCTGGCAACGCTGATGCAGGGCAAGACCGTCATCGCCATCGCCCACCGCCTCTCGACAATCGCCCGCATGGACCGCCTCGTGGTCATCGACGACGGCCGCATCATCGAGCAGGGCACGCATGCGGAGCTGCTGGCAAAGGGCGGGCATTACGCGGAGCTGTGGGCGCGGCAAAGCGGTGGTTTCATCGTGCAGCCCAAGAAGTGGGAGCCGAGGGAGGCGGCGGAGTAGCCTGATCCCTCACCGCTTGCGGGGAGGGTGTCGCCGCAGGCGACGGGTGGGGCGCGTGAGGGTTGGCACTGCCCCCTCCGCCTTGCTTCGCGAGGCACCTCCCCCGCAAGCGGTGGAGGATCAGAAAGTTCAGCCAATGGAACAACTTCCGCCATATTTCATGGCGAGCAATTGCAGGCTATGAAGACAATCATGCTGCGTTCCGCCCTTGCCCTTGCCGTGCTGATATCCGTGTCAGCCCCCGCCACCGCCGATTGTGTCGCGGAGGCGGATGCGGCGGAATGAACCGCCCCGAGTTTGCCGGAGGCTCTAACTCCTGAGAAGGTGGAGCCATGACGAGCAAAACGACGAACAAGTTTTCGCCTGAGGTGCGCGCCCGCGCGGTGCGGATGGTTCTGGATCACGAGACGGAACATCCGTCGCGATGGGCCGCCATCGTGTCAGTATCCTCGAAGATCGGCTGTGCTGCGCAATCACTGCACCAGTGGATCGGCAAGGCCGAGCGTGACAGCGGGCGCAAGCCTGGCGTGACCACGGACATGCTCGCCAAGATGAAGGCGCTGGAGCGCGAGGTGCGCGAACTCCGGCAAGCCAACGAGATTCTGCGCAAGGCATCGGCGTATTTTGCCCAGGCGGAGCTCGACCGCCCGTTCAAGCGATGATCGCGTTCATCGACGATCACCGCCAGGTTTATGGGGTCGAGCCGATCTGCAAGGTTCTGCCGATCGCCCCCTCGACCTACCACGCGCATGTTGCCAAGCGGATCGATCCGGCAAAGCTCTCAGCACGGGCGCGGCAGGACATCGTCCTCAAGCCCGAGATTGCTCGTGTCTTTGCCGAGAACTTCGAGGTCTACGGCGTTAGGAAGGTCTGGCGGCAGATGATGCGCGAACGCTTCGACGTGGCACGTTGCACCGTAGAGCGGCTGATGCGCGGCATGGGCTTGGCTGGTGTCATCCGTGGCAAGCCTGTGCGCACAACCGTTCAGGACAAGGCGGCACCATGCCCGCTCGACCACGTGAACCGGGTGTTCCATGCACCTGCGCCGAACGTGCTCTGGGTGTCCGACTTCACTTATGTCAGCACCTGGAGCGGCTTCGTGTATGTGGCCTTTGTCATCGATGTCTACGCCCGCCGGATTGTCGGCTGGCGAGCTTCAAGGACGGCGCATGCGAGCTTCGTGCTGGATGCACTGGAGCAGGCCCTGCACGAGCGGCGGCCTGTCCGAAGCAAGCTCATCCACCACAGTGACAGAGGTTCGCAATACGTGTCGATCAAGTACACCGAGCGGCTGGCGGAGGCTGGTATCGAACCTTCCGTCGGCAGCGTTGGAGACAGCTATGACAATGCACTGGCAGAGACCATCAACGGTCTCTACAAAGCAGAGGTCATCCACCGGCGCGGACCATGGCGGAGCTTTGAAGCCGTCGAGTTTGCGACGTTGGAATGGGTAGACTGGTTCAACAACCGACGGCTGCTGGAGCCTATCGGCAACATCCCGCCAGCCGAAGCCGAGGAACGCTACTACGCCGTGCTCGAAGAGCAGAAGCTGGCGGCGTGACTCAAACGAAATGGCCTCCGAGGAACCCGGGGCGGTTCAAGCAGGTTAAGATCAATCTCTCGATCCCCAAGACACAGGACATCGCCACGATCGTTGATCTCTTCCAACGGCATTTTTTCAGGAAGTATGGCGGGGCGAAAGGTGCCTCCCG
>JANNFV010000220.1:0-1551 GCA_031380285.1 Hyphomicrobiales bacterium
GTCAACGAAATCCTCGCCCTCACGCCCGCGATCGCCACGCCATCGGCACCCGTTGCGCTCCCCGAACCACCTCTCGGCACGCTTGCCTTTAAGGATGTGACCTTCGCCTATCCCGGACGCGCTGATCGACCCGCGCTGACCCATCTGAGTTTCGAGATGGCGGCGGGTGAAACCGTGGCCCTGGTGGGACCCTCAGGCGCAGGCAAAAGCACCGTGTTGGCTCTGCTCCAGCGCTTCTTTGATCCAACCTCAGGCGACATTCTCGTCGATGGCGTGTCGATCGCCAAGGCTGACCCACACGCGCTGCGCGCCCGACTCGCCATGGTTCCACAAGATCCCGTGATCTTCGGCGAGACTGTCTCAGACAATATCCGCTTTGGCTTACCCAAGGCCAGCGACGAGGCCGTGCGCAACGCCGCCCGTCTGGCCCGTGCCGATGGTTTCATCGAGGCTCTGCCGCAGGGCTACGAGACACAATTGGGCGAACGCGGCGTGACGCTGTCAGGTGGCCAACGGCAACGCGTAGCGCTCGCGCGGGCTATTTTACGTGACGCGCCGATTCTGTTGTTAGATGAGGCGACGTCGGCGCTTGATGCCGAAAGTGAGGCTGCCGTCCAAGCAGCGCTTGAAACCGTGACCCGCGGGCGCACCACGCTGATCATCGCGCACCGATTGGCGACCGTGCAACGTGCGGACCGTATTTTGGTGATGGACGCGGGCCGCATTGTCGAAAGCGGCACGCATGCCAGTCTGGTTGCGGCCGGAGGCCTCTATGCCCGCCTCGCCGCGCTCCAATTCATGGCTGCTGACCTCAGCTTGGCCAAACCCGCGCTCGATGCGGCGGCGCACTGATCAATGGGTGGGCTTACCCGTGAGCTGCGATCGCTGCTTTGTTACTTCGCGTTCTTGGCGAGCCACGCTTGCATTTCGGCGATCTCGGTCTTTTGCGCCTTGATGATGCCGGTCGCGAGCGTGCGGATCTTGGCGTCCTTGCCATGCTTTAGAAGCACTTCAGCCATGTCGATGGCGCCTTGATGATGGGGGATCATGCCGCGCACGAAGTCGACGTCGGCGTTGCCGGAAAACGTGATCGCCATATCCTTGTGCATCTTCTCGTTCACGGCCTCGAACGCTGCGGTCGATGTCCCAGCCAACGCTGCGGTCTGAGCTATGGTCCGGGCAGGCTTGGCCGCGTCGGCTGCCCCAGGGGTCCCCTGGCCCGCTGTGCCATGTCCGGCATGCTGGGCGGTGGCTGCAACGGCCGAGAAAGCAAGTGCTGCGATGGCAAGGCGGAGGATTGGGGTCATGAGATAAAATCCTGGATTGGTCTTGTGTGAGGTAGATAGGGGCGCCGTTGCCAATCGCCAAGGCATCTGTGCCCGTAGCCGTTGCGACCGCAGTCGCCGCGCTGCCCGTTGAAAACAACGGATTGCCGGTCAATTGGATGTTTCCGATTGCCGTCTGGGCAGCGGTGGCCGCAGCCAACGCCGCCGTCGCCTTGCCATCCGCCGCGACTGCAGAGAGGTTCGCATTGTTAGCCGTTGCCAGCGC
>JANNFV010000238.1:0-4857 GCA_031380285.1 Hyphomicrobiales bacterium
GAGATGATCTTGACGATGCGGTTCTGCTCGAGGCTGACCAGCCCCAGCGTCGCGTCGAGCACGAATTGCATCTTGCTCGACAGGAATGAGGCGTGCTCCTCGATGGTCTGGACGTCGCGGACGGTGGTCCGCCATTCCGCCTCGAATCCGGAGCTGCGCTTCGGTCGGATGGTGTTGGCCGAGAGGTAGAGCAGCATCCGCTCCAGCGAGACCATGCTTTCCCGCACGTTGGAAATCAGGTCGCCATGGCGGCCCAGGTTGCGGATGACTTGCTGGAAGCCGCTGCCGCGATCCGCCGTCGCGGCTTCCGCCTCGAACACGGCGCGTGATGTCATCTCGATCTCGTCGCCCACCTTGCGCAGCACCTCCGCCGCCCGGTCGATGATCGCCTCGATCAGGCCGTCCAGCACGGCCTCTGGCAAGGCACTGCAGGTGCCGGGCTTCAGCACGCGGTTGGAGAAAGCGAGGAAGGAGCGCGGCTCGTCGTAGCGCACGGTCACCATGGCCTTGTCCGTGGTGATGAAGGAGATCGGCGTCAGCTTGGGCGTGGAGGTGTCGGAACTGCACAGGATGCGCGCCGTCATGTAGCGCGCGCCATTCTCCTGGTAGAGCAGGTTCGACGGCTCGATATCCTGCATCTCGTCCCGGGTGGGGATAGCAATCCCAAGGTGCTGCTCGACGAGGGTATCCTCCTCGCGCGTTGGCTCCAGGAGGTCGATCCACAAGGCATCGGCGGGGATCGCCTGCCCCGTTTCGTGCATGTGGCGATCCAGGCAACCCTGATCGGCGGTGACACCCTTGCGGGCGCGGTAGATCACGATCATGGCTGCGCCTGCTGCAAGCGTTGTGAGAGTTTTGACTCTATACCGCTCACCTCATCGGCTTCAAGCTCACAGGTGGAACACTGTCAGACGGCACGAAGAAATCAGGTGCCAGATGCTGGGTCGGATCGACGCGGTACTTGTCGAAATCCGTCACGCCGCGCGACACCATGAAGGTGTCGTCGATCAGGAATTGCCCGGTCAATTCCCGGGATGGCGTGGTAAAGATCATGTGGGCGGCATCCGCCAGGATGTCTGGCGTGCGCGAGGCCTTCATCAGCGCATCACCGCCCAGCAGGTTGTTCACCGCTGCGGTGGCGATGGTGGTGCGGGGCCAGAGCGCATTCACGGCGATGCCCTTGCCGCGCAACTCTCCCGCCAGGCCAAGCACGCACAGGCTCATGCCATATTTGGCGATGGAATAGGCGAGATGGGGGGAAAACCATTTCTCGCTCATGTCGAGCGGTGGCGACAGCATCAGGACATGCGGATTGGCCGATTTCGACAGATGTGGGATCGCGAATTTCGACACCATGAAGGTGCCGCGCGTGTTGATCTGGTTCATCAGGTCATAGCGCTTCATGTCGATCGCCTCGGTGCGGGCGAGGTTGATGGCAGAGGCATTGTTGACCACAATGTCGATGCCGCCAAAGGTTTCCGCGGCCTTATCCATCGCGGTCTTGACGCTGTCTTCGTCACGCACGTCGACGACCAGCGGCAGGGCGGTGCCGCCCGCCTTCGTGATGGCGTCAGCAGCGCTGTAGATCGTGCCTTCGAGCTTGGGATGCGGCTCCGTCGTCTTGGCAGCAACGACAATGTTGGCCCCGTCGCGTGCGGCCCGCAGCGCAATGGCCAGGCCGATGCCCCGCGAGGCGCCGGTGATGAAGAGGGTCTTGCCCTTGAGAGTTGCGGTCATATCGTCACCCCGTCTTGTTCAGGAAGGCCATGAAGGCCTTCTGTGCTTCCGCCGAGCGCAACCGCTGGCCGAACATCTGTGCTTCCTCGTCGATTCGCGTCAGGATCTCGTCAGGTGACCCCTTGATCAGCTGGCGTGACAGGCGCACCGCTTCGCGCGGCTTGGCGGCGATCTCGGCGGCGGCCGCGAACCCGGATGCCTCGATCTCCGCTGACGGGACAACCGCATTGGCGATGCCTGCCACCACGGCCTGTTCCGGTCCGAACGGGCGGCCCATCACCAGCATCTCGAAGGCGCGGGCGTGGCCCATGATGCGCGGGGCCAGCAGGCTGGACGCGGCTTCCGGCACGAGCGCAAGATTGACGAATGGCGTGTGCAGTTTGGCCCGCTCGCTGAGCAGCACGTGATCGCAATGCAGCAGCATCGTGGTACCGACGCCCACCGCCAGTCCGTCCACGGCGGCCACCAGCGGTTTCTCGGCAATCGCCAGGGCGCGCAGGAAGGACAGCACGTCCTGCCCGAGATTGCCGCTGGCGGCGAAGCTGGCGAAGTCCTTCAGGTCGTTGCCGGCTGAAAAGACGCCGGGCAGGCCCAGAAACAGCACCACGCCCACCGAGGCATCGCCATTGGCTTCCAGCAGCGCTTCCGCCATGGCACCATACATCGCGCCGGTCAGTGCGTTTTTCTTCTCGGGGCGGTTCATGCGGATGGCGAGGACGCCATCGCGGCGGATCAGTTCGATATGGTTGGTCATGCAGCGTCCGTCAGAGTTCCCAACACCGCCGGAGCGAGTTTCGTGCGAGCATCCAGAAGTTCGAAACCGACAATGCGTCCATCCGCATCAAAATCGAAGATGACGCCGGGTTGCGCCTCTTCCGACTCGACAATCTTGTCCTGGGAGAACCGCACATAAACCGCATTGGCCTGCTCGTCATACTCCAGTTTCATCTGCTTCTCCCTGCATTCCGGTCAAAGAAAGCCGTGACGACGGTCATTGTCTCACCGTCCTGTTCATATACTACCCTGAGCCAGCGGTCGCCAAACGCACCAATCCGGCGAAATGCCCGGCGTCTGCGCAGCGACAGTGGATCGAGGTCGTTGATTTCCGGGTTTTCCAAAACCCGCTCGACCCACTCCCGCCTGACTTCCCGTTCCTTCATGACTTGGTCTGCATGCGCAGTGTAAGCATAGCGGTGGACGCGTTTGCCAGACTTGCTCATTCCGCCGCATCGACATAGGCGCCATTGACCGACGCGGCACCGTCGATGACGGCATGTTCGATTCCCAGCGCGATCGAGGCGGAGTTCTCCGCAAAGAAACGGCAGTCGCGGATGCGGGTGCCATGGGCGGGATCGGTCTCTCCCGCCTGCAACGCGGCGCGTGCCGCGAGGGCGGCCTCCGCCAGATAAGCGCCACCGGCGGCGAGACCAAACAGCCTGAGATAGGGCGTGGCCCCGGCCATCGCCTCGGCGGGTGCCGGACCCATGGTCTTCAGCATCCATTCGGTGGTGCGCTCCAGGCTGTCCACGGCCTCGCGCAGGCGCTGGCCTGATTTGCCAAAGGCCGGATCATTGAGCTGCGCCACCGCCTCCGCCGCCCGGCGGTAGCGGGCGATGGACGCCTTCACCGTTTCGCCCCCGGCCAAGGGCAGCTTGCGCATCACGAGATCGATGGACTGGATGCCGTTGGTCCCCTCGTAGATCGCCAGGATTCGGGCATCGCGGTAATGCTGGGCCGCGCCGGTTTCCTCGACGAAGCCCATGCCGCCATGGATCTGCACGCCGGTCGATGCCACCTCGATGCCGATATCGGTGCCGAAAGCCTTGGCGACGGGCGTCAGCAGGGAGGCTTCCTCATGGGCAGCCTTCTTCTTCGCGGGGTCCGTCTCGCGGTGATAGCGGTCGAGCGCTGCCGCCGTCACGAAGCAGATGGCGCGTGCCGCTGCTGTCTTCGTCCGCATGTCGATCAGCATGCGCTTGACATCGGGATGCTCGATGATCGGGCTCATGCCCTCGGCGGTCGAACCCGGTGCCGGTTTCTTCAGGGAGGATTGGCCCTGGCGACGATCCTGCGCGTATTTCAGCGCGCCCTGATAGGCCCGGTCGGCAATGGCGACGCCTTGCAGCGCAACGCCGAGGCGGGCGTTGTTCATCATGGTGAACATGCAGGCCAGGCCCTTGTTCTCCTCGCCGATCAGCCATCCCAGCGCACCGCCCTTGTCGCCAAACACCATGGTGCAGGTCGGCGAGGCATGGATGCCCAGCTTGTGCTCGATGCTGTGGCAGCGCACGTCGTTGACGGAGCCGTCCGGCATGATCTTGGGCACGAGAAACAGCGAGATGCCGCGCGTGCCCGCCGGGGCGTCCGGCAGGCGGGCGAGCACGAGATGGACGATGTTGTCCGTCATGTCGTGATCGCCATAGGTGATGAAGATCTTCTGCCCGGTAATGCGGTAGGTGCCCTCGCCCGTCGGCTCGGCGCGGGAGCGCAGGGCGGCCAGATCGGAACCCGCCTGCGGCTCCGTCAGGTTCATGGTGCCGGTCCACTCCCCCGATACCAGCTTGGCCAGGTATCGGTCCTGCAACTCCGGCGAACCATGGGCGGATAGCGCCTCGATGGCACCCATGGTCAGCAGCGGATTGAGCGCAAAGGCGAGATTCGCGGCGTTCCAGATTTCCGTGCAGGCCGAGTTGAGCAGGATGGGCAGGCCTTGTCCGCCAAAGCGTTCTGCCGCGGGCAGCGCCAGCCAGCCTGAAGCGGCCCAGTCCGTGTAAGCCTCCTTCCAGCCGGGAGCGGTCTTCACGCCGCCGTTTTCGAGGCGCGCACCCGCGCGATCACCCGGCCAATTGAGGGGTGCCAGCCGCTCCTCGGCAAAGCGTGCCGCTTCCGCCAGGATGGCCTCTGCCGTATCGTCATCGAGGTCATGATACAGGCCATCGGCCTGGCCCCGTGCGAGGCCCGCGACATGGCGCATCATGAAGGCGATATCCTTGACGGGTGCAGTGTAGCTCATGATCTCCCTCCCTCTCCTGACCAGCTTGCCTTTTCGGCCACCTTGTCCCGATGAGCCGTTTGATGCGGCTTGGCAGTGGCCGTTCCGCCGTGTCTTTGTGCTTGACC
>JANNFV010000251.1:0-2012 GCA_031380285.1 Hyphomicrobiales bacterium
CTGGCGCTTGTCATCAACGCGGGCGCAGACCACGCCCGTTGCCTTGCCGTTCTTGCCTTCGATGCGCAACGTCGCAGATTGAAACTCGCGTTCGGCACCCTCCGCTTGCGAGGATGACGTGCGCATCTTGGTCGGCCAGTAAGGCCAGACTGTCATCTTGTCCTCGATTTGCGGCGGCTTTGGCCTAATATCGAGCTGCGTAACCTGCAGCGCACCTTGGCGAAACGAGGTGCCGACACAGTCGGACGCCGTGTCGCCGCCGCCAATCACCACCACATGCTTGCTGGATGCCGTCACCGGCACCTCACCCGAAATGTCCTCGCTCCCAACGCGGCGATTGGACTGGGTCAGGAACGGCATGGCGAAATGCACGCCTGCCATGTCCGAGCCCGGCAATTCCGGATCACGCGGCCATTCCGCCCCGCCCGCCATCAGCACGGCATCGAAATCGCGAGTCAGCTCTGCGAATGGCTTGTTCACGCCGATGTTGACACCGTAATGGAATGTCACGCCTTCCGCCGCCATCTGTGTGGTGCGGCGGTCGATGTGATGCTTTTCCATCTTGAAGTCGGGAATGCCGTAGCGCAGCAAGCCGCCCGCCTTGGGCTCACGCTCGAACACATGCACATCATGCCCGACACGGGCAAGTTGCTGCGCTGCCGCCATGCCTGCCGGGCCAGAACCGATGATGGCAACGCGCTTGCCGGTCAGCTTTTCGGGGATCTCTGGCCTGATCCAGCCATTCTCCCAGCCCTTGTCGGCAATCGCCTGCTCGATGGTCTTGATCGTGACGGGCGCATTCTCCAGGTTGAGCGTGCAGGCTTCCTCGCAGGGCGCAGGGCAGATGCGGCCGGTGAACTCGGGGAAGTTGTTGGTGGAATGCAGGTCGCGCGCGGCTTCCTCCCAGCGGCCCGAATAGACCAGGTCATTCCAGTCCGGGATCTGGTTCATCACCGGGCAGCCAGTCGGCCCGTGGCAGTAAGGGATGCCGCAATCCATGCAGCGCGCCGCCTGCTTTTGCAGGTCCTTGTCCTCCAGCGGCAGCGTGAACTCGCGGAAATGCCGCACGCGGTCGCCAGCGAGCTGATACTTCTGCTCCTGCCGGTCGAATTCGAGAAAACCTGTGACCTTGCCCATGATGTACCCTGTTGTCCGATTTTCTGTATGCCGTAATGGTCGGGCTTGAGCCGACCATCCCATGCGGAAAAAGCCCCTTCCGCCCTGAGATCACCGGGTCAAGCCCGATGATGACGCAGTTAAGGACTCACTCAGCCGCCTGCAGATTTCGCGCGGCTTCCATTTCGAGGAGCGCGCGGCGATATTCCACCGGCATGATCTTGACGAACTTGGCGCGGTAGTCGGCCCAGTTGTCGAGGATCGTACGGGCGCGTTCTGAGCCGGTATAGTCGCGGTGGTTGGCGATGAGCTGCATCAGCCGCTCCTCGTCATGGCGCGACATGTCGCCTTGCACATCGACCCGGCCCTTGTGCTCGAGATCACCGCCGTGGTGATGCAGCCGGTCCATCAGCTCCTCTTCTTCGGGCACCGGTTCCAGATCGACCATGGAAAGGTTGCAGCGCTTGCGGAAATCACCAGCCTCATCGAGCACATAGGCGACGCCGCCAGACATGCCGGCCGCGAAGTTGCGTCCGGTCTGGCCAAGCACGACGACGATGCCGCCCGTCATGTATTCGCAGCCATGATCGCCCGCGCCTTCGACCACGGCGATGGCTCCAGAGTTGCGCACCGCGAAACGCTCGCCAGCCACGCCGCGGAAGTAGCACTCGCCCGAAATCGCTCCATACAGCACAGTATTGCCGACGATGATCGAGTTTTCAGGCACCGCGCCCGAGCGCGGGTCAGGCTTGATGATCAGCTTGCCACCGGACAGGCCCTTGCCGACATAGTCATTGGCCTGCCCCGTGAGTTCCAGCGTCACCCCAGCCGCCACCCACGAGCCGAAGGACTGCCCGGCCGTGCCCTTGAGCTTGACCGTGATCGTGTCATCGGCG
>JANNFV010000260.1:0-1889 GCA_031380285.1 Hyphomicrobiales bacterium
CTTCGAGGCTCGCCAAGGGGCGAGCACCTCAGGATGAGGAACTCCGGGATCTGCGGAACTCAGCACCCCTCATCCTGAGGTGCGACGAAGCGCAGCGAAGGAGCCTCGAAGAGCCTGCCCCCGACCTGATCGGGGGACGCACCACGTTTGTGCAGACTGCCCCGGAGGGCATCGGATCGCAGCTAAACCACAAACCCCAGCTTGCGCAAATCAGCCGCAAATGCCTCCGGCGTGGTGAAATGCAGGGCGTGGAAGCCCAGTTTCGCCGCGGCCTCCACGTTGGCGGGGCTGTCGTCGATGAACACGCAGTCCCTCGCATCGAGCTTCTGCCGCTTGAGCAGCACCTGGTAGATCGCGGCATCGGGCTTCAGCAGCTTTTCGTCGCCCGAGACGACGATATCGATGAAGCTGTTGGCGAGGAAGGGATAGATCGTCTTGGCTTCAGCAAGCGTGTCGCTGGCGAAATTGGTGATGCCATAAAGGGGCACGGCGGCGGCTTTCAGCTTTTCGAGGATATGGACCGTGCCGCCGATGGGGTAGGGTACCATCTCGCGCCAGCGCGCGCGGAAGGCGCGGATTTCTTTGGCATGGGCCGGAAACAGCGCGATCTGGATCGCCTCGGCCTCTTGCCAGCTGCGGCCGCGATCCTGCTCGCGGTTCCATTCGGGGGAAAGAACGCGGGTGAGGAAATCATCGACGGCGGCAGCAGTCGGGAAGATCGTGTCGTAGACGATCCGGGGATCCCAGTGCAGCAGCACATTGCCGAAATCGAAGACGACGCGGGTGGGATTTTTGGAGGGCATGGCAAGGTCCGGTCGATCGAGGAAGAGGCTGGATCGCACGATTCCCGGTGGGGCGTAAGCCGTCCCCGCTCAGTAAACGCAGGCCGCGCCCGCCACGCCGTTGCGCGTGATGAAATCCGTGGTGCGCGGGCGCATGTAGAGCTGGTCCCGCAGGTTGATCTCGCCCGTGATGTTGTAGCCGACGATGGGCTTGTACTTCACCAGGGTTTCGGCCAGCACAATCGAGGTGTTGGCCACTTTCAGGCCCGCCGGAATGGCCAGCGGAACGAGGCTCGGCTGGCTTGGCCGGACTTCCGTCGGCGTGCAACGCGCATAGGCGGAGCCGATGCCGGTGCCGCTGATTTCGCTCCAGTCGACGAAGCCCTTGGCATCCGCATCGAAGCGGATGCTGGTCAGCCGATAGGAGCCCTTGTTGGCCGGGAAAGGCGACAGGATCGGCGGCCCTGCTGCAAAGATATCATTGCGGTCCTGGTCGCTCAGGTTGCTCGGGCGCGTCGCCAGGTCGGCCATCACGCGGGCCACCATCGTGGTCTTGCGGGCCGCGCGCAGGCCGTTCGCCGTCTCGTTGAGCATGAAGTAGAGACCGATCATGATCGGCACCAGCAGGGCGAATTCGATCGCGGCCACGCCGGTCTGGTCGGAGCGGAAGCGGTGGAGGATTCCCTGCCCTTGTGTCGGCTGTTGCGACGTCATGATCGTGTTCCTCATGCTTATTCCACCCGGAAGGCGGTGGTGGCGGACAAGCCGATATCCTTGCCGATCAGCGTGCTGCCGGAGATGAAGCGAAAACCGGTGAAGGGGTAGACATAGGTGGCCCGCACCAGCATGGTCTGGCCTGTTCCGCCGAACGAGCAGCCGCCGGCACTGAGGTCCACGGCGGTGCCGGTGGAGCTGAACGAACTCAGCGGCGTCACGGACAGCGTCAGCTTCGAGGGGTTGAACCACGCCGAGAGCTGGGCGTTGACCTCGGTCTTGAAGGCGGTGCAGATGCTGGCCGGATCAAGGCGCTGGGTCAGCACCTTGCGGCTGGCGTTGAACAGGCCGTCCTCGAGAAAGCGGCTGGCGAAGAAGAAGATCGCCAGTTCG
>JANNFV010000264.1:0-2577 GCA_031380285.1 Hyphomicrobiales bacterium
CATCCGACCTTCGCAAACGCGAAGGTCACCTTCTCCCGCAAGGGGAGAAGGAGAAAAGGCAAAACATGCCGCTCTACTTCGCCTACGGTGCCAACATGGACATCACCGCCATGGCGACGCGCTGCCCGTCGTCGAAGGTGGTCGGCCTTGCCCGCCTGCCGCGCCACCGCTGGATCATCTCGACCGACGGCTACGCCAACGTCGTGCGCGATCCGCGCCGCGATGTGCATGGCATGCTGTGGGAGCTGGCGCTGTCCGATATTCCCGTGCTCGACCGTTTCGAGGATGTGCCGAGGCTCTACCGCAAGGTGAACCAGCCGGTGATTTCCACCGCAGGCATCCGCCGGGCGCTGGTCTATGTCGGCAGGTCTGGCGACGTGGGCAGGCCACGGCCGGGGTATCTTGATGATGTGATCAGGGCGGCCACGGCGGCAGGGCTACCCGCCTCCGCCATCGCCGAGATGCGCAAATTCGGTGATGTCCGGCCAGGCATTGCTGCGCCCGCCACAGCAGCGAGGGCGCAGAAATGGGTATGAATGTGCGGACTACGGCGAGCGCCGCACCACACCGTCCTTGATGAACATTTCGAACGGGGTCGTGCCCGAAGCACTGCCATCCTTGGCGCGCCATTTGCCGTTGGCGCAGTGAATGCCGCCCTGCTTGGGGAGGGCATCGAAGACAATCTCGTTCAGGAACGTCGCGCCATCGGGCATTTTCACGGAGAAATCCGTGTTGCAGGTGGCGCCTGATACAACCGGCTTGTAGCCATCGATCATCACACCTCCACCGCTGGTGCTCTCGAAAGGGTTGACCAGGCGCGGCCAGCTTTCATAGGCCGGTTCCTGTGCCCGGACGGACTGGAATGTGGCAAGGGCGAGCAGAACGGTGGCGGTGCCGAGGGCGAGACGGATCAACATGTATCCTCCAGGTGCGGGTGTTGTGACTGGAATACCCGGGACACGAGCCTTTGGATGCAGTCATGCGTTATCGCCAAAAACCTCTGTGAATGCCGCTTTCAGTGCCGCATCCACATCCGCCATGGTCACGGGCAATCCCAGGTCCACCAGGCTGGTGACACCGAAATGCCGCTCCGCCACGCCGCAGGGCACGATGCCGGTGAAATGCGACAGGTCTGGCTCCACATTCAGTGATATGCCGTGAAACGTCACCCAGCGCCTGACGCGGATGCCGATGGCGGCAATCTTGTCCTCGGCCATGGTACCATCGATTCCCGGCGGCTTGTCAGGGCGTTTCACCCAGACGCCAACCCGGTCTTCGCGACGCTCTGCCGTAACGTTGAAGCGGGCCAGCGCAGCAATGAGCCATGCCTCAAGCGCGGCCACGAAGCGGCGCAGGTCTTTGGCGCGGCGCTCCAGATCCAGCATCACATAGGCCACGCGCTGTCCGGGGCCGTGATAGGTGAATTGCCCGCCACGCCCCGTGTCGAACAAGGGGAATCGGCTGTCGAGCAGGTCGGTCGCCTTGGCGCTTGTGCCGGAGGTGTAGAGCGCGGGGTGCTCCACCAGCCAGATGCGCTCGGCGGCCCGGCCATCGGCAATGGCCCCAGCCAGCCGCTCCATCTCGGCAACCGCGTCCGGGTACTGGACCAGACCTGGGGCCACCAACCACTCCACGGGGGCTGACCCTGCCACAGGCAGCAGTTTCATCGTCAGATTGTCCCGCATGTTAACCTGCCATTGACCATGTTTACCGATACTGCCCTCAACGGCCCTACCGCAACATCCGTTCAAGACAGAAGCGGCCCTTACAAGGATAGTTCCATTGGCGACACTCGATAAGGTTTCAGTTGAAGTTTCCGTCGTTCTCGGGCGTTCCAAGATGCCGATCCACCAGTTGCTCCGCATGGGCCGCGGTGCCGTGATCGAGCTCGAATCGGGTGAAGAAGACGAAGTCGAGATTCTGGCCAATGATCTGCCCGTGGCCCGTGGCCTGGTGGTCGTCCAGGGCAACCGCATCGCGGTGGAAGTGCGCGAGTTGATCAAGCGCCCCAGCGGGCTTGATTCCTGAAAACAACCTCACAGCGGAATGAGGGCTTGCAAGGGTCCAAGCCCTTTGCTACCTCGCCCCATCCTCAGTTCGCGGCCATGGCGGAATTGGTAGACGCACTACCTTGAGGTGGTAGCGGGGAGACCCGTGATGGTTCGAGTCCATTTGGCCGCACCACTACAAAAAGCCCTGTTGGCGTGAGCCTGCGGGGCTTTTTGTCATTCTTCCACCGCATGCACCACCCGCAATCCGCCTTGCCTTAGTGACCTCAGGAACGATGGCAGCATGGCCGCAGTCTGGCTGCGGATATCGTGCATCATGATAATGCCCTTCCGGTTGTGCACGACACGCGCATGGAGCAGGTGCAACTGCGCATCGGGCGTCATGATGTTCCAGTCGCTGGCCCACAGGTCCGTGCCCCAAACCGCCATGTTGCGCCGTGAAAGTTCGGCCAGCAATTCGGGCGTATCGGCGAATCCCGGGAAGCGGAAGAACGGCGCGATCCGCCGTCCCGCAGCCTGCTGGATGGCATCCTGCCCCTCGGTGATCTCGCGCACCCCCGCCTCGAAG
>JANNFV010000301.1:0-1726 GCA_031380285.1 Hyphomicrobiales bacterium
GATTTCACGCAACGCTGGCAGCTATGCCATGATCGCAGCGGCTTCCATGAAGCCGGATGCGCAGGCGATGAGCAAGCTTGCCCAAGCGGCAGGCAACTCCGTATCCACCACACGCACGAGCCTGCAGGTCCAATCCGGCGATCTGGCCCGCTTCGTGAACAAGGTCTCTGGGGAAGCCGATGCGGCCGCGTCGCTCGAGACAGCGCGGGGCCTGACCCGATCCGCCGACATTTCGATCACCATCGCGGATGCGGTCAAGGCGATGCAGCAGCGCTTCGCCTATACCGAAAGCCGCAACAGCAGCCGCCCTTCCTCTGCCTCGGGCAATACTGCCGGTGCAGCGCTTGTCGCCATGCTGCGGGGATCGTTGGCGAATGATGAGGACAGTTTCGATTTCTCGGCGCTGATCCAGCGTTCCAGCACGCGTGTCAAACCAAATCAGATTTCAATCACGGCAGCCAGGCAGGATCAGCCTGATGTGTTCGAGCGCGGTGTTCCGCTCACCACGGCTGTCGGCGGGTTGGCGACCACCAAGGTGACCAAGACAGCCCTGCGCGCTGAAACGGTCCAGGTTCTGCTCGACAAGTCAGACCCGGGTGCGGGCAGCATCCCGGGCGTGGTCTATGTGCCCGATGGCTCGCCGCGCAGCGACAACGAGGGCTTCTATGTCAAGACCGTGACCGGCAGTGCCAATGATACGGTGGTGCTCGATACCCGCGACCAGACGAATGAGGATTCCCGCTTGTCCTCCATCGACGTCGATACCGGCGATGGCAGTGATGTCATCTTCATAGCCGGCAACAATGTCTCCAGGGTCAATGCTGGCGCAGGCGATGATTTCGTTGCGGTCGAAGGGGATGCCATCGTCGATGGTGGTGATGGCAACGACCTGATCTACGCGCGAAACGCCTCTGGCGATGCGGGCGATGACATCATCTTTTCCGACGGGTTCGCCTCTGGCGGCGATGGCAATGACACCATCACGCTGTTTTCGCTCGATGCAGAGAATGACACCATCGCCAAGCTGGCCTATGGCGGCGCGGGCAATGACCAGATTGTTGCCAGCGTGAAAGCCAACATCGATGGTGGCGACGGCAATGACGTGCTGATCCTTCGCGATGGCGGTTTTGCCGGCGGTGGGTCGGGAAACGATACGATTTCGGCCTGGGCCGATGCGACCGTCGAGGGCGGTGATGGCAATGACGACATCATGCTGCGCCTGGGTGGCACGGTCGATGCCGGTGCCGGTGATGACATCGTCGATACCCGCTACTACTCTTCGGTCAGCGGCGGCACGGGCAATGACACCATCACCATGAATGGTGGCGGCGCATTCACCTTCAAGAAGGGCGACGGCAAGGATGTCGTCGAACTGAGAAAAGCGGCGTTTGACCTGTCAGACAGCGACAAGCTGCGGGTCAACCGGGTGGTGTTCGACGGCTTTGCCTATGCCGACATGAATCTGACGATCGATGCGCTCAAGCTGGAGGCCAAGCCCGTGGGCCTCAGCACCACGGGCGACAGCCTGCGGGTTGACCGCGAGGTGCTGGGCAAGCTCGACATCGTCTTCCGCAAGAACGGCTTCGAACAGACCCTGCGTGTCGATGGCCTGACGCAGACCCTTGGCGCCCGCGTGGCTATCACGCGCTGACCGCGCTCAATCCAACCGGATGATCGCCTCGATCTCCACCGTGATGCCGCCGGGCAGGGAGCCCATGCCGACGGC
>JANNFV010000336.1:0-3654 GCA_031380285.1 Hyphomicrobiales bacterium
CTCGCCCGAACGGGTCGAGCGCCTGATCAACGGCATCGTCAGCCAGCTCGAAAGCATGGGCGAAACCGAGGTGTCCTCCGAGCAGGTGGGCGAAACCATCATGGGAGCGCTGAAGAACCTCGACCACGTGGCCTATGTGCGCTTCGCCTCGGTCTACAAGAACTTCAACGAGGCCAGCGATTTCGGCACCATCGTCGATGAACTGAAGGACAAGGACGAGGGCAAGCGGTAAGAGTACGGCCCTCGTCCTGAGCCTGCCGAAGGATGATCCAGCAGCATTGGAACTGCGAACCTCATCCTTCGACAGGCTCAGGATGAGGTTCAATCGCTTGCCTCGCATCGATCTTGCCCCTAAATGGCCGCTCCCACGACCGCCCGCGCTCTTTGAAAGACCCGATCCATGGCCACTCCCAGCCGAACACTGACCGCGCAGACGCCGTTGCCCGGCGTGCGCATCCTGCTGGTGGAGGGGCGCTTCTACGATCACATCAATGATGAACTCGTGGCTGGTGCTCGCGAAGCGGTGGAAGCCGTGGGCGGCAACGTGGATGTCATCACGGTGCCTGGCGCGCTTGAAATACCTGCTGCGATCTGCATCGCCATGGATGGCGCGGAAGCGGCTGGCACACCCTATGACGGTGCCGTGGCACTGGGCTGCGTGGTGCGCGGCGAAACCTATCATTTCGAGGTCGTGGCAGGCGAAAGCTCACGTGCCCTGATGGACATGACCGTGGCCTACAAGCTGGCGCTGGGCAATGGCATTCTGACGGTGGAGAACGAGGAGCAGGCCGTGGCCCGCGCCTACCGCAACCAGATGAACAAGGGCGGCGATGCCGCCAGGGCGGCTCTCGCGCTGATCCGGCTGAAGCGCAGTTACGGAGCAGCGGCGTGAACGATCCAGCCCAGCCCAAGCCGAAGCGACCCCATGTCGGCCTTGGCGAGCGCCGTTCGGCGGCGCGTCTTGCTGCCGTGCAGGCGCTGTACCAGATGGATCTGACCGGCAAGGGCCTCGATCTGATCATCCTCGAATTCGAGCGCCACTGGATGGGCAAGGAGATCGAGGACGATCTCTACAAGCCAGCCGATTCGACGCTGTTCCGCCTGATCGTGCAGGGCGTGCTCGACCGCCAGAAGCGCATCGACCCCACCATCGATGAATTGCTGACCAAGGGCTGGCCCCTGAAACGCATCGAAACAGTGATGCGGGCCATCCTGCGGGCCGGTGCCTGGGAACTCATGATGACCCCTGATGTGCCGGTGAAGGTCGTCATCTCGGAATATGTCGATATCGCCCGCGCCTTCTTCGAGAAGGACGAGACCTCGATGGTCAACGCCGTGCTCGACCGTCTGGCCCGCGAGACACGCCAGGGCGAGTTGCCGGAGAAGCACGGGGCGAAATCTGTATAGACACATGGCATCGGAGTTCGACATCATCGCTCGCCATTTCGCCCCCATCGCGGGCGCTGGCGGCTTGCAACTGCTCGATGACGCCGCGCTGATCCATCCGCAACAGGGGCAAGACCTTATTATCACCACCGATGCCATCGTCGCCGGTGTGCATTTCTTCGCCGATGATCCGCCCGAGACAATCGCGCAGAAGGCGCTGGGTGTGAACCTCTCTGATCTGGCCGCCAAGGGTGCCGATCCGCTTGGCTTCGTGCTGAGCCTGATCATGCCGGGCGAAACTCCGGAGGCCTGGATCGCCGCCTTCGCGGCGGGCCTTGGCACCATGGCAGGCGCGTTTGCCTGTCCCCTGCTGGGGGGCGACACCGTGGTCTCGGAAGGGCCTCTCACGCTCTCCATCACCGCCTTCGGCTCGTTGCCGCTGGGCAGCATGGTCAAACGCGGCGCTGCACAGCCCGGCGACCGGCTGTTCGTCACCGGCACCATCGGCGATGCCACGCTTGGCCTGAAGGCGCGGCTGGCGGCTCGCTCGGGCAACCCCTGGCCTCTCGCGGGTGATCACCTGGCCTTTCTCGACCAGCGCTATCTGGTGCCACGTCCGCGCAATGCCTTGGCAGGCCCTTTGCGCCGGTACGCCCATGCGGCGATGGATATCTCGGACGGGTTCGTCGGCGATCTGGGGAAGATGATCGCTCTGGCAGGGCTTGGTGCCGATATCCGGCTGGACGATGTGCCGCTGTCCGTCGCGGCACGGGCCGCCGTCCGGCATGACCCCGCCCTGCTGGACGCAGCCCTGACGGGCGGCGACGACTACGAGGTGCTGGCCACCGTTCCCGCCAGCGCGGCAAAAGCGTTTGTGGCGGGATGCCTGGCGGTCGGCGTGCAGGTGACCGAGATCGGACAGGTGCAGGCCAAGGGTGTGCCGATCCGATTTCTTGAGTCCGATGGCACGGCAAAAGTCTTCGCTCGCGGCTCCTATGTGCATGGCGCGCAGTGACGCCTCAAAAATTCTGGTGGTTTGATCGCTTTTCGAGCGCTAGAGCAATTTGCAACTGACCGTTCGGCCATTCCATACCTCATCCTGAGCCTGTCGAAGGATGATTCAGCCAAACCCGGAAGCGCCACCCCCGACCCTTCGACAGGCTCAGGGTGAGGGCTTTGGGCTGGTCACTGGAACCGGAAGAACGGCCTCATTGTGAAATGGAACCGGAACCACCATGGGCTTCAAATGCGGTATCGTCGGCCTGCCGAATGTCGGCAAGTCGACCCTCTTCAATGCGCTGACACAGACGGCAGCGGCTCAGGCCGCGAACTATCCGTTCTGCACCATTGAACCGAATGTCGGCGACGTGGCAGTGCCGGACGAGCGTCTGGACAAGCTCTCCGCCATCGCAGGCTCGCAGCAGATCATTCCCACGCGCTTGACCTTCGTGGATATCGCGGGCCTCGTGCGCGGCGCGTCCAAGGGCGAGGGCCTGGGCAACCAGTTCCTCGGCAACATCCGCGAATGCGACGCCATCGCCCATGTCGTGCGCTGCTTCGAGGATGGTGACATCACCCATGTCGAGGGCAAGATCGATCCGCTCTCCGACATCGACACCATCGAGACGGAGCTGATGCTGGCCGATCTCGACAGCCTGGAAAAGCGCGTCATCAACCTCGAGAAGAAGGCCAAGACGGGCGACAAGGAAGCCAAGGAAGCGCTTGATCTCGTCAACCGCGCCCTCCCCCTGTTGCGCGACGGCAAGCCCGCCCGCATGGTCAGGCGCACACCGGATGAGGAAGCGGCGTTTCAGGCGCTCCAGCTCATCACCTCCAAGCCGGTGCTCTATGTCTGCAACGTCGAAGAAGCCTCCGCCGACAAGGGCAACGGTTTCTCGGAGCGTGTCTTTGCCAGAGCCAAGGCGGAAGGTGCCAAGGCTGTCGTCGTCTCCGCCAAGATCGAGAGCGAGATCGCCGTCATGGCGCAGGAAGACCAGAAGGATTTTCTGGACGCCGTCGGCCTCCCCGAGCCCGGCCTCAACCGCGTCATCCGCGAGGGGTACGAGTTGCTCGGCCTGCTGACCTATTTCACGGTGGGGCCGAAGGAAGCCCGGGCGTGGACCATCACCAAGGGCACCAAGGCCCCGGCGGCGGCAGGCGTGATCCATACCGATTTCGAGAAGGGCTTTATCCGTTCCGAGACGATCGCCTATCCTGATTACGTGGCCTTCAAGGGCGAGGCAGGAGCGCGGGAAGCCGGCAAGTTCA
>JANNFV010000347.1:0-3389 GCA_031380285.1 Hyphomicrobiales bacterium
CGATGCGCGTGCCTTCGACCTCTATGATGATCCGATGCCCGACTGGGCGACGCTGGAAGGCTATTGTGGCGAGACCTCCTCGGCGCTGTTTCGCCTGGCCTGCATCATCCTGACCAAGGGCGAGGAGCCTGGCTCCGCCGAGGCGGCTGGGCATGCCGGGGTGGCTTATGCGATGGCGGGCATGCTGCGGGCCTTCCCTTGGCATTCCCGGCGTGGACAGATTTTCCTGCCGAAATCCGTGCTGGATGCTGTCGGCATCGACCGCGAGGACATCGTGTCGGGAACAGACAGCCCGGGATTGCGGGCGGCGCTGGCCGACATGCGGAGCCGGGCGCGTGACCACAGGACCAAGGCGCTTGCGTTGAAGGGCCAGATGCGGCCCGAGATCAAGGCGGCGTTCCTGCCGCTCGCCATGATCGAGCGCTATCTCGCGCCCATGGACCGGCGTGATTACAACCCGTTCAAGACCGTGATCGATGTGCAGAACTGGTTGCGCATCTGGACGATGTGGCGGGGTTTTTAGAGCACGACGTTTCTCGACGGAAACACGTCATGGCCGCGCTTGACGCGGCCATCCACGTTCATGGGCTGCAGGAAGACGTGGATGGACGGGTCAAGCCCGTCCAAGACGATGTGTGATTGTTTCCGTCAAAAAACGTCATGCTTTAGCGGGCCGCTTCTGTTGTGGCCGCGATTGCCAAAGCCAGCGGATAAATCCGGTGCTCTTCCTTTAGCACGCGGGCGGCGAGCGATGCTGCGTTGTCGCCCTCCAGCACGGGCACCCTGGCCTGCAGGATCACCGGCCCGTCATCCAGTTCCGGCGTCACGTAGTGAGCAGAGCAGCCGTGTTCACGCACCCCGGCATCGAGCGCCCGCTGATGCGTGTCAACGCCCTTGAACTCTGGCAGGAGCGAGGGATGGATGTTGATCATCCGTCCCATCCATTGGCGGCAGAACCACGGTGACAACACGCGCATGAACCCGGCCAGCGCCACGAGGTCGATGCTGTTTGCCAGCAATTGCGCCTGGATGGCACGATCAAAGCTCTCGCGGTCGGCAAAACCCTTGTGGGAGAGTGCGAAGGTGGCGATGCCCTGCTGGCGAGCGAAGGATAATCCCTCGGCATCCGGCTTGTTGCTGGCGACAAGCGCGATCTCTGCCGGATAATCCGCCGCTTTTGCCGCTTCAACCAGGGCCGCCATGTTGGAGCCGCGTCCCGAGATCAGCACGGCGACGCGCTTTCTGGCGGGCGTTTGGCTCATGCGAGAGCGAGCGCCCCGGTGGTCGCGACCTGCGGATCACCTGCAGCGACAGCCGTTGTCAAGCCGATGATTCGGGCGTTTTCTCCCGCCACGGCCAGCGCCGCGAGCACTTCAGGAGCCTTCTGCGCATCCACGATCAGCGCCATGCCGACGCCGCAGTTGAAGGTGCGCAGCATCTCGTGCTCGCTGACGCCGCCTGTCTTGGCGAGCCAGCGGAACACCGACGGAACGACGATCTGGTCCAGTTGGAGCGAGACACCAACGGTTTCCGGCAAAACGCGCGGAATGTTGTCGATGAAGCCGCCGCCGGTGATGTGCACGAGGCCATGAATGCCGCCGACACGGCGGATCAGGTCCAGCACCAGCTTCACATAGATGCGGGTGGGCGTGAGCAGCGCCTCTGCCATCGTCTGTCCCTTGGCGAAGGGTGCGGGATCGGTCCAGGCGAGGCCGCTGCGCTCGACGATGCGACGCACCAGCGAAAAGCCGTTGGAATGCACGCCGGACGACCCGATGCCGATCACGACCTGTCCGGTGGCCACGCCTTGCGGCAACACCTGTCCGCGCTCTACGGCCCCCACAGAGAAGCCTGCGAGGTCATAGTCCTTGCCCGCATACATCCCTGGCATTTCAGCCGTTTCGCCGCCGATCAAGGCGCATCCCGCCTGCTTGCAGCCCTCGGCGATGCCCCGCACGATGGCGACGCCAACCTCCGGCACCAGCTTGCCCGTGGCGTAATAGTCGAGGAAAAACAGCGGCTCAGCGCCCTGCACGATCAGGTCGTTGACGCACATCGCCACCAGATCAATGCCGACGGTGTGGTGGATGCCGCTTTCGATGGCGATCTTCACCTTGGTGCCGACACCGTCATTGGCGGCAACAAGGATCGGATCGGTGAAGCCTGCCGCCTTCAGATCGAACAGGCCGCCGAAGCCGCCGATTTCGGCATCCGCGCCGGGGCGGCGTGTTGCCCTCACCAGTGGCTTGATCCGGTCGACCATGGCATTGCCCGCATCGATGTCCACGCCCGCCTCGGCGTAGGTCAGACCGTTGGTTTTCGCGCTGTTAGCCATGAATATTCCTCGCAAAATGGCGGTAGGGTCTGCGATCAGCCTTGGCAAGCGCGGTGAGTTCGTTATCGTCAGCAAAACATGCATGCCTCGGCCCTGAATCTTGCAAATCTGCTCACGATGCTCCGGTTCTGCCTGGTGCCGATCGTCATCGTCTCGATCATCAACAAGCAATGGACGCTGGCCTTCGTGCTGTTCGTGACGGCGGGCATTACCGATGCGGTCGATGGTTTCGTGGCCCGTCACTTCGACATGCGCACGGAACTGGGGGCGTATCTCGATCCTCTGGCGGACAAGGCACTTCTGGTGTCGATCTATGTCACCATGGCGATTGGCGGCTACATCCCGGTGTGGCTGGCCGTTCTGGTGGTATCGCGCGACATCATGATCATCGGCGCGATCATCGTGTCATGGCTGCTGGACAACCCGGTGGAGATCAATCCGCTGCGCCTCAGCAAGGCCAACACGCTGGCGCAGATCAGCTTTGTTGCCCTCATGCTGTTCCTGCTGGCCTTCTCTCTCTCGATGGATCTGGTTGTGACGGCGAGCCTCGGCATCGTGACCGCCTTGACCTTGGCCTCGATGCTCGCCTATCTCGCCACATGGTTCCGCCATATGGCGGATTGAGGAAGAGCTCCAAACGCAATGATATTGCAAAGAAAAATCGGGTTCTGGCTGATCGTCTTCGCAGTCTTTGTCGGGCTGATCTGGCTGTTGCGCGACGTGCTGATGCCGTTTGCCGCAGGCCTGGTGCTGGCCTATCTGCTCGATCCGCTGGCGGATCGTCTCGAGAAATGGGGCCTTGGCCGATTGGGCGCGACACTCTTGATCCTGGTGCTGTTCGTCACGCTGTTCATCGGATTGCTGATCGTGGTGGCTCCCCTTCTGGCCACGCAGGTCATGGCCTTCATCGAGAAAGTCCCGGGCTATGTGACACGCTTGCAGGTGTTGCTGACCGAACAGGGCGGGCCATTGCTGGAGAGGGCGGGTGGCGAAAAGGTGCTGCAGGATCTGCAGAAATCCCTGGGCGATGTGGTGGGGCAGGGCGTGAATTGGC
>JANNFV010000410.1:0-8750 GCA_031380285.1 Hyphomicrobiales bacterium
CTGGCGCTCGCAGTCGCCGTGCTGGTGACCACGAGCGCCAGCAAGCCGCCAAACACGGCCACGACTCCGGTGATGCGGGTCAGGAGCGTTTCGGCGCGCCCTGCGTCGCCGCCAGCTTCGACAGGCAATTCAACCTCAGCCATAAGCCTCAAACCTTCACTGCCTGCGAAAAACCGCCCGGTTGATGCCGGGCGGTTGTGTGTCGTTAGCTTTCTGGCGTTAAAGCGCCGTCAGGCCGTCTTGTTGTGCTTGGCAATCAAGGCCCGTGCGGCCTCGACCAGCTTCGGGCCGTCGATGTTCTTGGCCTTCATCTGCTCGTACCAGGCACCGTAGACAGGCTCTGTCGCCTTGATCCAGCGGGCCTTCTCGTCGTCAGCCAGCACGGTGATCGTGTTGCCGCGCTTGACAACCATGTCGCGCACGCGCACCGCCTCTGTGTCCCACATATTGCCAGCGAGTTCGGCGAAAACCATGCCGGAGTTCTTGTCGATCACGGCCTGCAGATCCGCTGGCATGCCGTCGTATTTCGCCTTGTTCATGGCGAGGAAGAAGCTGGCTGTGTAGAGCGTGGGCGAGCCCTTGATCTCGGTGTGGAACTTGACGAGTTCCTGCACCTTCACTGCGGGCACGACCTCCCAGGGGATGACGGCACCGTCGATGACGCGCTGCGCCAGGCTTTCGGGCACCTGCGGCACGGGCATGCCGACGGAAACCGCACCAAGCGCCTTGAGCGCTTCACCCGCGAGACGCGTGGGATTGCGCAGTTTCATGCCTTTCAGATCGTCCATGGTCTTGATCTGCTTGTTGGAATGGATGTGGCCGCCGTCATGCGCCCAATAGGACAGCAGCTTCACGTCCTTCACCTCATCCTTGAGGTAGGTGTTGGCAAACTCCTGCGATGCGCGGGCATTCACCAGGCCCTTTTCGGCGCAGATGAAGGGCAGTTCGAACACTTCCGTCGTGGGAAAGCGGCCAGGCGTCGATCCCGGCAGGGTCCAGACGATGTCCGCCACGCCGTCGCGGGCCTGATCGAAAAGCTGGGGCGGCGTGCCGCCGAGCTGCATCGAGGGGAAGATATCGATCTTGATCTTGCCCTGGCTGTCATCCTCGACCTTCTTGGCCCAGGGTGCCAGCATCTTGGTGTGCCCGTTGGAGACGGGCGGCAGGAAATGGTGCAGTTTCAGCGTCACCACGGCCTGCGCGGCTGCCCCGGTGATGATCGCTGGTGCGCTGACGACCGCACCTGCGCCGAGCATCAGATGTCTGCGATTGATTGTTTTGCCGTTGATTGTCATGGGTTATTCCTCCGAAGTTTATTGTGGCGTTGCGAGCAGTCTTTTCCTGTTTCGCGGCCTGTGTCCAGCGCCACTATCTGACAGCTGCGGAGCTTCCTGCAAGTCCCGAGTTTCTGTCACGTTCCGGTGGCCCGTAGAGCCATTGCAGGCTGTCGTAATAATCGTTGGGCGTCATCGAACCCATGATGGCATTGCGTAACGCGGCATGGCCGCCATCGGGATGGTAGACATGGTCGCCCACCAGGCGTGACTGGATCTGGATGCGGGCGGTGCGCGCCATGCGCTTGAGACGATAGGCCTCGAAGGCACGGGGAAGATCACCTGCAGCCCCGTCGATCTCGGTTGCCAGGCACACCGCATCCTCCATCGCCATGCAGGCACCTTGCGCCATGTATTGCAAGGTGGGATGAGCCGCATCGCCCAGGAGTGCCACCCGACCTTCCACCCAGTTCAGGATCGGATCGCGGTCGCACAGCACCCACATTTTCCAGTCCCGTCCGTGATCGATGATCTTGCGGGCCAGCGGATGAACATGGGTGAACCCTGCCCGGACCTCGTCGTGGGAGACGGCCTTTCCCGCCACCGGCTCCGGCGCATCATTGTGGTAGGTCACCACGAGGTTGAAGGTCTTCCAGCCCGACAGCGGGTAATGCACGATGTGGCATTTGGGTCCGGCCCACAGCGTCGCGGCATTCCAGCGCAATTCCTCCGGCATGTCCTCGGTCGGGATGACGGATCGATAGGTGGTATGGCCTGTCACCCTTGGCTTGCCGTCTCCCGCAAGTTGCGCCCGGATTTTCGACCAGAGGCCGTCGGCTCCGATCAGTGCTGCGCCCGTGACCGTCGTGCCATCCGCAAGACGGACACTGACCGAGCTTTCATCCTGATCGTATCCCATGACCTCCGCCGAGGTTTTCAAGTCAACCAGCGGATGGTCGTTGCACGCCTTGAGAAACACCCCGTGCAGATCGCCACGATGCACCACCGCATAGGGGTTGCCGAAGCGTTGCCGAAAGGGATCGTCCAGCGGGATGCGTGCGATCTGTTCAGCCGTGGTCGCATCCATCAGGACCAACGCGTCGATGTAGACTGCCATGGCCCGTGCCGCGTCGCCGACGCCCAGTTGGTCGAAGGCGTGAAAGGCGTTCGGCCCCAGCTGGATGCCCGCACCGATCTCGCCGAGGCGCGAGGCTTTTTCCAGCACAATGCTGCGATGCCCCCGTTGCGCCAGGCCAATGGCAGTCGCCAGGCCACCGATGCCGCCGCCCGCGATGAGGATAGGGGATTGATTGGCCATGATTGCCGCGCTCAAGCCTCGGTGTCGGGCTGACGCGAGGGATGCGCCGCTTGGAACGCCGGATGCGCTTCGGCATGGGCCGCAATGCGCTGGATGGTTGTCAACCCGCTGATATCGGTATGAAAGCGACGGGCTGAAAAAATCTGCGGAATCAGACAGATATCAGCCAGTGTTGGCGTGTTGCCGAAGCAGAAATCTCCCGCTGTTCCCGATTGTTTGAGCTGTGCCTCGAAAGCGGCCAGTCCCGGTTCGATCCAGCGGCGGCACCAGGCATCGATCCCGGCCTGATCCTGACCATACGTGTCCTTCAGGTGGGCCAGCACGCGCAGGTTGTGCAGCGGATGGATGTCGCAGGCCACGGACAAGGCCAGCGCACGCACATGGGCTCGGTCATAGGCCGTGCCGGGCAGGAGAGGGGGAGTGGGATGGGTTTCGTCCAGCCATTCGATGATGGCCAGGGATTGCGTCAGAAGATGACCGTTGTCGTCGAGGGCGGGCACCAGGCCTTGCGGATTGCGTGCGAGAAAATCGGGTGCCCGCTGCTCGCCCTTGCGCAGGTGAACGGAGCTGAAAGCGGGCGAAACGCCCTTGAGGTTGAACGCGATGCGGCAGCGATAGGCCGCGGAGGAACGGAAATAGCCGTAAAAATGCATGGGGCTTTCCTCCGTCATTCCGGTTGGCAAATGCTCAGCGCAATGGGGTCGAGGCCATCAATCTCGCCGTGCAGGGTGTCACCAGGCTTGACAGCACCAACGCCGGCTGGCGTGCCGGTGTAGATCAGATCGCCCGGTGCGAGGTGATAAAAGCGGGAGAGATGGCTCACCAGCTCAGGGATGGACCAGACCAGATCGGAAAGCCTTGCGTCCTGTTTGATCGCCCCGTTGTGCTTCAGCGTGATGCGCTGCGGGCCAATGGCCGTAAAATCCGCCGCCTTGGTGATCGGGGCCATGATGGCGGATTGCTCGAAGGCCTTGCCCAGATCCCAGGGGCGCCCCTTGGCCCTTGCATCAAGCTGGAGATCACGCCGCGTCATGTCGAGACCGCAGGCATAGCCATAGACCACGGACAAGGCGTCCGCTTCGGCAATCCGGAATGCGGGTGCGCCGATGGCGATCACGAACTCCATTTCATAGTGGTAGTTCGACGTTCCAGGCGGATAGGCGATGGTGGAGCTCGTCGCAACAACGGCATTGGCCGGTTTCATGAAATAGAACGGTGCTTCCCTGTCCACCTCCACGCCCATCTCCTTGGCATGGTCGGCATAGTTGCGCCCGACGCAGAACACGCGGTTGACCGGAAATAGGCGGCCTTCCCCTTTCACGGGCACGGTAGGGACGGGCGGAACTGGAAACAGCAAATGTTCGGTCACCGCGCACGCTCCTCGTAAAAGCCCATCCGCTCCTGCAAGGGGCCGTCATGGATGCGGATCAGGAAGGCCGGTTCGCCACCTTCTGCCTGGTGCTCGATTGCAGCAAAGACAGGCGCGGAGAACGTGCTCTTGGCGCTCCAATCGAGGCGCTGGCCGTTGACGACGGAATGGCCCTTGCCGGAAACCACGTGGAATACGGCACTGGATGAGCGCAGCACAGGCTTCAAGCTTTCGGCGGGGCGCAGCATCGTGGCCGTGAAACCCATGGTGGGCAGGCAGGATTGGCCTGTCTCCGGGTTGATGTAGTCGAGTTCGACCGCGCCCGCGCCGCCATGGGCGGCATAGTTCAGCAGCGCCTCTTTCGTGCGTGCCCAGGGAAAGCGCATCATGGGATAAGCCGTTGGAGCAGCCTTGTCGCGCCGCCGCGTGGGGGCAAGCCCTGCTGCGCGATACTCGACCTCGGAAGGGTCGGGACGGTTGCGTGGCGATTGCAGCGGGGCTTCCACCGCGTAGGAGCCTTCGAGATAGACGAACAGCGGCAGATCGAGCGCATCCAGCCAGATCAGCGGCTTGGTGCCACCATGGCCGTGATCATGCCAGCAACCGCCGGGTGTGAGGATCAGATCGCCTTCGTGCATCGGCAGCTTGTCGCCATCGACCACGGTGTAGCCGCCTTCGCCCTCCACAACGATGCGGGCGGCGCTGGGCGTGTGCTTGTGGGCCGGAGCTGTTTCGCCCGGCAGCAGGAGTTGCAAGCCGCAATAGATCGTCGATGTCGCCTGCATGGCACCGGGCCCGCGACCGGGATCGACGAGGAACAGCACGCGCCGCTCTGCTTTCTCCACTGGCGTCAATTCGCCTGCGCGCAACAGCAGTGGGCGGATGTCGCCGAAAGCCCAGTGATGCGGCCTGGTGACGGGCACCGGCGCGTCATGCGGCAGAACCTTGCGCATTTGCGGCCACAGTGGCGCAACGGCGATCTTCGTCATGGCGTCGCGGTAGTCCTGCGGCAGTTCCTCAAGCGTTCCAAGCTGGACCGACATGCTGCATCTCCCTCTTTGGCGTTGTTTTCCGCATGGGAGATTGATCCCCCGTTCTGATCAATGTCAACCATATAGTGAGTATGCTAGTCAATAGCATAATCATCATCAGCATGCTTGTCTGTTGCGCCTTCCCGAGGTAACGGTATCCTATGGCTCGACGACAGGAATTCGAATCCACAGGCGCACGCGCTGTCCATAGCGTTGCGGCAGATGCACCGTCCGCCGTGGGAAAGCCCGCGCTCGAAATCGATACCATGCCGGGGCATCTTGTCCGCAGGATGCAGCAGGCCTCTGTCGCGATCTTTGACAACGCCATTCGCCGTGCTGGCCTCGATCTGACGCCCGTGCAATTTGCGGCGCTGACCATGGTTGCCGCGAGTCCAGGGCTGGATCAGGCGAGCCTGGCGCAGGGCATTGCCTATGACCGCGTCACCATCGGCGGCGTGGTGGATCGGTTGGAGGCCAAGGGCCTGCTGCGCCGCGAGATTGCCGAAAACGACCGACGGGCGCGGCAGCTCTTTCTGCAACCGCTGGGCGAGGGCGTTCTCACAGCGGTCCGCCCCGTGGTGCATGCGGTGCAGGATGCGATCCTCGCGGGGCTTGGCCCGGATGAAGCCGAAACATTGTGCAGGCTGATGCGCAAGGCGCTGGATGCGGTGGGGGATGTCAGCCGCACGCCTCAGCGCGTCCAGGCGAGGGGTTCCTGATGCGTCCCGCAGGCCGAGGAGCGCTCGATTCGCTCTATTTCGATTATCCCGTCTTCACGCCGGCACGGGCGCCTGAACTTGATGGTGAAACGATATTGCATCCCGTGGCGATCGTGGGGGCGGGTCCGATCGGGATGACGGCGGCGCTGACGCTGGCGCGTTACGGCGTGCGCAGCGTGCTGCTCGACAACAAGGAAACCTTCAACGATGGCAGCCGCGCGACCTGCATCGCGCGTCCCAGCATGCAGATCCTTGACAGCATCGGTGCTGTGGAGCCCTTCGTCGCCAAGGCGCTGGGCTGGCAGTTCGGCCGCAGCTATTATGGCGATGACCAGATCTTCCGATTGGAAATGCCGCACCCGCCGGGCGAGAAATACCTGCCGATGTATAATCTGCAGCAGCAGTTCACCGAGAAGTTCCTGCATGACGCTGTGGCCCAATCGCCGCTGATCGACATGCGCTGGCAAAGCGACGTGAAGGGCGTGACGATGCACGATGAGCGCGTCACGCTCACTGTCGCATCACCGCAGGGCGAATATGCGCTGGATGCCAAGTATGTGCTGGCTGCTGACGGCGCTCGCTCGCCCGTGCGCTCCATGCTGGGGCTGCGGCTGAAGGGCGAGAACTACGAAGGCCGTTATGTCATTGCCGATGTGCAGATGGATCATGATTTTCCGACAGAACGCCGCGCGTTCTTCGAGCCGCTGAGCAATCCGGGCGGGACGATCCTGATCCACAAGCAGCCCGACAATATCTGGCGCATCGACTATCAGTTGCGTGAGGGCGAGGACGAGCAGGAGGCCCTGTGCGAGGACACCATTCGCAGCCGCGTGGGTGCCATCCTGGCCGGGATCGGCCACACCAGGCCTTGGGATCTGGAGTGGTGGAGCGTCTATTCCGCCAATACGCTGCTGCTCGACGACTATCGCCATGGCCGCGTGTTCTTCATCGGTGATAGCGCCCATGTCGTGCCGATCTTTGGCGTGCGGGGCCTCAACAATGGCTTCGCTGATGCGTTCAACATCGGCTGGAAGCTTGGCCTGGTGCTGAACGGCCAAGCGGATGCGCAACTGCTCGAAAGCTATACGCCGGAACGCCGTGGCGCGACGCTGGATGTCTTCGCCAATGCCAAGAAGAGCACGCGCTTCATGACGCCGCCCTCGCGTGGTTGGCGCCTCGCTCGCGAGGCCGCGCTGTCACTCAGCCTGAAGCACGCCTTTCCCCGTGGCCTCGCCAACCCGCGCCAGATGCAGCCCTACACCTATTCAGGCAGTCCGCTGACGCCCTTTGCGCAAAACGATGCGGCGTTTTCTGCAGGTCCGGTGAGCGGAAGTGCGGCCCCCAACGCCCGCCTTCGGGATGGCGGTTTCCTGCTCGACCATGCGGGCCTAGGGCTGACAGCGCTGCTGTTCACGGCGGGAGAGCTGGACGCCCGGCAGATCGACGCCATCCGGGAGATCGCCCGTGTCGATTCGCGGTTCAAGGCGCTGATCATCAGCACCAGGCCCAACTCCACGGAAGGCACCATCGTGGACGCGGAGGGCGTGATTTCGGCGCTCTATGGTGCCGTTCCCGGCAGCGCCTATCTGCTGCGGCCCGACCTGCACGTGGCCGGTCGCTGGCTGACCTGCGATCCCTTCGAAATGGCCACGACGGCACGGATTTGCCTGGGACGAACAAACCGATGAGCCAAATGCCATTCGAGGATATCGAGACGGCCTATGAGGCGCTGGCCCAGGCCATCGACGCGGCGGGTGAGCCGCGCGAGGCGCAGTTCTTCAGCCGTCTTGCCCTGCTTCTGGCGCATGAACTGGGGGATATCGAGCGCTTCAAGGCGGCGCTTGCGGCAGCGCTTGATGGCTTGCCTGAAATCCGGTCCTGAACTGGCTGGGGCGCCAGGATTCGAACCTGGGAATGGCGGTACCAAAAACCGCTGCCTTACCGCTTGGCGACGCCCCAACGCGCTGGTCCCTTAGCTGCTTCGCCCAGCGAGAGCAACGCTTGGCGAGGCGACGCAGGAGAGATTTTTGCCCTACTGCACGGGCTGCGGAGCAGGCTGGGTTGTGCCGGTCGTGTCGTTGCGGAATTCGAAGATTTTCCGGAAGATGCCGGGAGCCACTGCCGAGAGCGGATTGACCGTGACATTGGGATTGCTGGCGCGGCCTGACACGCCAAAGGTGACGGCGAGCAACCCTTCGTTGCGGCCACCACCCAGCAATGCGCCGAAGACTGGAATCTGGGCAAAAGCGTTGTTCAGGCCATAGGCGGGGATGAAGGTGCCGGAGAGGCTGATCCTGTCCTTGGACGGATCAACCAATCCGTTGAATGTCAGGCCAATCTGGGGACCGAAGATGACGGCTTCCTTCACCGTCGTCTCGCTGCCTTCGCGGGTGAAATCGACCCGCATCTTGGTGAAGCGGGTGTCGGTCGGCGTCTGCCGCGCCTGATCCGGTACGGCCTCCGTCACAAGACGGCGGATCGCAGGCTCGTTGCGCAGCACAAAGTCCTTGGCGATGAAATAGCCGCTGATGCGGCGAGGCGTCGGCACGATCTGGCCAGATAAATGGCCACCCTGCATCCGCGAATAGACATCGATGTAGCGCAGGAACGCGCCGGCATCATCGCTGTCCAGCGTCAGTGGTGGTGGAGCATCGCCAGTGCCGCGACCCGAAAGAGATACCGCCTTGCCGTTCAGCTTGCCATTGACCGACATCTGGCGGGGCAATCCGGCGCGGGTCAGAAGCTTGACCTCGGCACCTGTCAGCACCTCGCCGCCATGACCGGAGAGCAGAGTGGCACGCAAATCGAGGTCGACGTCTCCCTTGTCCGCCTCCGGCTTTGGCGATGTCGGCTGGTTCATGGCCTTCAGGAATGGCCGGGCATCGAGATTGTTGCCCCGGATGACGACCTTGATGCCATTGCCCTGCCGGTCGGCATCGAGCTTCACGTTGTCACCGGGCGACAGGCGATAGAGGCTGAATCGGGCGGTTTGTGGCGTGCCGTCCGCCAGCACGTCGATCTGTCCGCGAAACGACGAGG
>JANNFV010000412.1:0-6581 GCA_031380285.1 Hyphomicrobiales bacterium
GTCGGGCACAGCCGCCGCGCAGGAGACGGTGGTCAACATCGGCATCTCCGGCTGGACCGGGTTCGCGCCCCTCACGCTGGCCAAGGAGGCCGGCATCTTCAAGAAAAACGGCCTCGACGTCACCATCAAGAAGATCCCGCAGGCCTCGCGCCATCTCGCCATCCTGTCGGGCGATATCCAGTGCGCCGCCACCACGGTCGAGACCTGGATCGTCTGGAACGCCAACGGCGTGCCGACAACCCAGCTGTTCCAGCTCGACAAGAGCTACGGGGCCGACGGCATGGCGGTGAAGACCGGCATCGACAAGATCACCGACCTCAAGGGCAAGACCGTCGCCGCCTCCGCGCCCGGCACCGCGCCTTACTTCACGCTGGCCTGGTTCCTGAAGAAGAATGGCATGAGCATCAAGGACGTGACTGTCGTCAACATGGAGCCTGGCCCCGCCGCGCAGGCTTTCGTGGCGGGCCAGAACGATGCGGCCATGACCTACGAGCCGTTCCTGTCGACCGTGCGCTCCAATCCGCAGGCCGGCAAGATCATCGCGACGACGCTCGACTATCCCATGGTGATGGACACCTTCGGCTGCACGCCGGCTTTCATCGGCGCCAACGAGAAGGCCGCATGCGGACCAGCGAAGAACGCCTTGTTCGCCGCCTTGTCCTGCCAGCGCAGGTAGGAGGACGATTTGGCGAAGGCTTCGCCTGACTGCTTCACATCGGCACCCATGATTTCGTTGGCCTTCGCTGGCTCCTTGGCGATCATCTCGAGCGCCTCGAAATAGCTGTCGGCAAGGGCCTTCACGGCCTTTTCGTTGCCGGAGATGAAGGCCGGTGTGCAGCCGAAGGTGTCCATCACCATGGGATAGTCCAGCGTCGTCGCCAGAATCTTGCCGGCCTGCGGCGCGGCGCGCACCGTTGACAGGAACGGCTCATAGGTCATGGCCGCATCGTTGTTGCCGGTGATGAAGGCCTGTGCAGCTGGTCCCGGCTCCATGTTGACAACGGTGACATCCTTCACGGTGAGGCCGTTTTTCTTCAGGAACCATGCGAGGGTGAAATAGGGCGCGGTGCCGGGCGCCGATGCAGCCACGGTCTTGCCCTTCAGGTCAGCCACCTTCTCGATGCCGTTGCGCACCACCATGCCGTCCGCGCCGTAGCTCTTGTCGAGCTGGAACAATTGCTTGGTTGCCACGCCATTGGCATTCCAGACGATCCAGGTCTCGACCGTCGTCGCGGCGCACTGGATGTCACCGGATTGAATGGCGAGATGGCGCGAGGCCTGCGGGATCTTCTTGATGGTGACGTCAAGGCCATTCTTCTTGAAGATGCCAGCCTCGTTGGCCAGCGTCAGCGGTGCAAAGCCGGTCCAGCCGGAGATGCCGATGGCCACCTTTGTCTGCTGCGCTGAGGCAGGTGCTGCAAGCGCCGCCATGCCAAGGCCAAGACCCACGATCCATGCTGTTTTCATGCTGCTCTCCCGGAGGCGGAATATCCACCAAATTCCTGTTCCGGCAATGCACCATGGGGGCGGGGGCCTGTCAATCAGCCAGGGGCGGCCAAGTGCCGGAAAGCCTCGACAACCCGCTCATAAACCGGCCGCTTGAAGGGAATGATCAACTCAGGCAGGCGCTCCATCCGCTCCCAGCGCCAGGCCGAGAATTCCGGCCGGTGACCGCCAACAGGTTTGAGCACGTTGATCTGCGAGTCGTCGCCCTCGAAGCGCAGCGCAAACCATTTCTGGGTCTGCCCCTTGTACTTGCCCTTCCAGCTCTTGGTCGCGACATCGAGCGGCAGGTCGTAGCTGTACCAATCGGGCGCTTCGGCCAGCAAGGTCGTGGCCGTGACAGAGGTTTCCTCCGCAAGCTCGCGCAAGGCGGCGTGATAGGGGTTCTCGCCGCGATCCAGACCGCCCTGCGGCATCTGCCAGGAAAAGCCGCCACCCACATGCTCGGGCGTTGCATCCTTGCGCCGATCGCCGATCCACACCAGGCCCTGCCGGTTGATCAGCATCACCCCGACACAGCGGCGGTAGGGCAGACTGTCCAGTGATCGCTTCATCGGATGGAAGCTAGCTTCTCTTCGGCGAAGACACCAGAGCGCTGATCGGCACAAGCGTGATGCCCCGGGCCTCGGCGGCTTTGGCCCAGCGCGCGATCCTGTCCACTGTCACGGGCAGGGCGGAGCCGTAGCCGATGGCGCTGCCCTTCTCGCGGGCGATCTTCTCCAGCCTTGCCAAGGCGGCATCGATGTCGGGGCCACGCTGCACGGCATCGACCACCACATCGGTCTTGCCCGCCGAGACGCCCGCACCTGCCGCGACCTGTGGCGCGACGCTGCGGCCCGACGATCCGTCATCGATGTAAAGCAGCCCACGGCTGGCGAAATCCTTCATGATGGGTGCCAGCGCCGCATCATTTGATGTGAATTTCCCCCCCATGAAGTTGATGATCCCGACATAGCCCGAGAACCGGGCCATCACCCATTGCAGGCGGTCGAGATTCTGTTCCGACGGCAAGGCCGCGACCAGCGTGTGCGGGCCGGGATCATTGTCGGGATAGTCGAAAGGTTCCATCGGTGCCTGCAGCAGCACCTCATGGCCATCCTCGCGCGCCCGTGTCACCTGGCGCTCCAGATCCTGTCCATAGGGTGCGAAGGCCAGGCTGACCGGGCCTGCCAGCCGCTGTACTGCGTCTTGCGTGGCGTGGGCGTTGATGCCCAGGCCGCCGACCACGATGGCGATGCGCACCGGCGCGTTGCGCTGCTGGGCCGTCACAGGCCGCGCATAGACATCCGCCGCCCGGATGCCATCCGGCCCCATCTTGGGCAGGGTGCCGTGGCGTCCACGCTCCACCAGCCGCTTGTCGGGCGCTGCCGTCAGCTTGATCGCGGGTTGCGCATCCGGCACGCGGATAATGACCGAGCCAGGGGCTTGCCCGTTCTGGCGCACCACGCGCACACCGGCGTCGTTTTCCATGTCGGAGGCACCCGTGCGCAGCTGCTCGCCCTTGCCTTGCGGCACTTCCCGGACATTCGGGGAGGATTCGCGGGTCGGCGCGGAACTGTCCTGTTCGGATTGCGCGGTCATGCGCTTCGGCATTTTCTCGATGCTCGCCGTCGCGATCGGCTCGCCGCCCAGCGGATCCTTGGCAAAGGCGATGAAGCCTGCCAGGCCACCCAGCAGCGCCAGGCAGAAGCCGCCTGCGATCTTGCCCACGGGGATGCGCCTGCGCTGTGCCGTCGAGGCAGCGCGGTCAATGCCCAGTGGTGTGGTCAGATCGTCAGCCGCCATGGCCCTGAAGGTGTAAAGGTCCAGAGAGAGAGGCAAAGGCACGCGAATCGCGCCTTTTCGCCCTTCTCTACCGAAACCCCCTTGCGTTAAGGTCGCGTTAACGCTGTCATGGCGAAAGGCCGCAAACAGGGATTATCAGTCATGGGTCAAGGCGAAGCGATGGATTCCGCACGGACGGCGACCTACGCGAAGGGCGCCCGGCATTTCCACTGGATCACGGCGGCCTTCGTTTTCGTCATGGTCCCGGTGGGAATCTACATGGTGTACCGGGGAGAGGCGACCAACTTCGACGCCCTCACCAACACCCTCTATGCCAACCACAAGCTGGGCGGTTTCCTCCTGCTGTGGATCGTGGTGGCACGGCTGATCTACCGCTTCACCAAGGGCGCACCGCCGGATGAGCCGACGCTGGAGCCGTGGCAGAAGGCGGCGTCGCATCTGACGCATTGGGGGCTTTATGGTTTGCTCCTGACCGTGCCGCTGCTGGGCTGGCTGGGCGTCTCGCTCTATCCCGCGCTCGGCATTCCGTTTGGCCTGAGCCTGCCGGGCCTGGTGTCACCCAACGACAAGATGGCAGGCACTGTGTTCCTGCTGCACAAGCTGGGTGCCATCCTGCTGGCCCTGATGGTGCTGGCGCATATCGGTGCGGCGCTGTTCCACCACGTGATCCGCAAGGACAACGTGCTGCGCCGCATGCTGCCCGGCCTCAAGCCGCGCTGAAACCAGTCAGCCCGGCACGGCCAGCAGATCCTCGTGGCCGATGACCGAGACACGGTCATCGCCAGCCAGGCGCTGCGTCAGCCAGGCCTGAACATCAGCGGCAGGAACCTTGCCCGTCTCGCCCACGGCAGCGGCAAAACCGCTGTCGAGCGCCCGGCGCAGTTCCGCAAAGCGCTGGTCGGCGATCCAGGGGCTGGTGCCGCGCAGCACCCGGTAGCCTCTCGCATAGAACGCCTTGGACAGTGCCGAGGTGCCGCCGGGACCGGCGGCAGGGCCGAAGCCCTTGTCCGTCTTCTGGTGGGCGTTGAAGGCGTCGCGCATGGCCTCGTCCGCCGCGTGGGGTGGGGTCCATCGGGTATAGCCGTCATAAGTCAGCACGGTGTAGAAGCTGCAGGCTTGTGCCGTGACTGTTTCGGCAAGTCTTTCAATGCTTTGCACCGAAAAGAGATCGAACAGGGCCGCCGCTGTGACGAGGTCCGCACCCGCTGTCACAACGCCGAAATCGCCGCCTGAAAGGTCGGCCTGCCGGAAATGTACGGTCAGCCTCTTGCCGCTCTTGTGCAGCACGAGGGCCTCGCCGCTGGTCTCTGAATCATCCGCCCACTGGGCCAGCCGAAGCCGTGCGGCGGCCAGCAGCTTGGGATCGTAGTCCACAAGGGTCCAGTCTTGCCGGTCGGGCAGGGCACGCCAGGTGCCGCGCAGGTTGGAGCCTGCCCCGCAGCCCAGATCGACCACGCGGAGGCTGGTCCGCCCGGCAAAGCGGCTGGCAAGCGCCGCCTGCACCTCCGGATTGACCGCGGCGTGATCCGCTGGCTCCCTCAGGGCAAGCCATTCCGCGCTGAAACTCATCCTCGGCTCCTCACAACGCCTTGATCACGTCCGCAACCTCGCGGGCCGTGTCGTCCCAATCCGGCAACAGCGCCGCCGCAGCCCAGGCCGCATCGCCCATGCGCCGCCGCAACCCGTCATCGCTGATCACGCGCCGCAAGGCATCGGTCAAGGCCGCAATGTCTCCCGGCGGCACCTTGATGGCGGCTATGGCGGGCAGCGTATCGGCGGCCGCGCCACCCGAAGAGGCGACAACCGGCAAGCCCCGCGCCAGGGCTTCCGTCAGCGCCATGCCATAGCCCTCGAACAGCGAGGACATGGCGAACAGATCGGCGCTGGCATAGAGCGCGGCGAGAGCGGCATCATCCAAGGCGCCCGCAAGCGTGATGCGATGGGCGAGGCCGCTGGTGCTGATGGCGGTCTGCAGGGTCGCGACCGCTGCCGGTTGCAGCGTCAGCGATCCGGCAATGGTCAGCCGCCAGTCCAGATCCGGCAGGGCTGCCAGCGCCGTCACCAGATGTTCGTAAGCCTTGCGGGCCGAGACGGCACCCACCGCCAGGATATGGACCGGCCTGCCCGCGCCCGCCGCTCGGTCTGCCCGTGAAGTGCCGGGTTCTGCCACTGTCACGGTGCGTTCCGCCAGGGCGAAGTCCTTGAGGAGAAAGCGTTTTGTTTCGCGGCTGGTGACAATGATGTGCCGGACAAGCGCCAGCACGGCCTTCTCGTTCTGGAGCAGCAGATGCGCCCGCGCTTGAGATAGTCCCGCCTCCAGCCCCAGCGGGTGATGCACGAGCGCGACGATGCGTTGGGGCAGGGCTGCGATCAAGGCGGGCGGCATCGCGCCCAGTGCCAACCCGTCGATCAGCAGCAAATCGCGGGGGTTGCACGCGGAGAGTTGGGCCTGCGTGCGGGCAAGATCGGCGGGGGAGGGCTGCGGATAGGCTCCCTCGAGCGCAAGATGGCGGATGGATACACCGTGCGCAGGCAGGCGTTCCAGCAGTTCCCGATCATAGCGGTAGCCGCCGGTGGGCAGTGCCAGATCGCCGGGAATGCAGAAAACGGCTGCGCTCAACCCACCGCGCCTTCATAGGCTGCCCGCGCCAGGTCCGTTTCATGCAGGGTGACCCGGATTTTCGCCAATCCCGTACCGTCTGCACCCAGTGCACCGCCCTTGGCAGCAGCCACCATGGCGTCGAAGACGTACTTGCAGAGAAATTCGGTGGTGGTCAGCACGCCCTTGAACTGGGGCAGGGTGTCGAGATCCTTGTAGGCCAGCGGCTTCAGCGTCGCGTTCAGCACGGTGAGCGCCGCGCCGATATCGACCACGACATTCTGTTGCGTCATGGTTTCGCGGAAAAACGCCACATCCACTACGAAGGTCGCGCCGTGCTTGTGCTGCGCCGGTCCGAAGAACGGATCGGGCAACGAATGCGCAATCATGATGCGGTCTCGGACTTCAACGGAAAACATGGGGCGGGTTCCTCGGGTGATACGAGGTCTTTGCCAGTGATTGGAGAAGCGGGCAAGGCTGGGCGGTATTCCTTCTCCCATGGGAGAAGGTGGTCGGCGGATGCCGACCGGATGAGGGAGAACCACCAGCGTCGGGATTCTCCCTCATCCGTCAGGCTCCGCCAGCCACCTTCCCCCGGGGGGGAAGGAAAAGCGCCCATCCTTCTCCCATGGGAGAAGGTGGTCGGCGGATGCCGACCGGATGAGGGAGAACCACCAGCGTCGGGATTCTCCCT
>JANNFV010000413.1:0-2052 GCA_031380285.1 Hyphomicrobiales bacterium
TCTTGCCATCGGGATGGAAGGCGAGCGACCACACCGGCAGGCCCGGCCCCACCAGTGTGGCGAGTGTCTTACCCGTGTCGCGGCTGAGGATGGTGACGGCGCCGCGCAGGCCCGCCGCAGCGATCATGTCGCCATCGGCAGACACAGCCAGCGAGGTCACGGGCATCTCCTGCACAGGGATGGCGAGGCGCTCGCTGCCATCGCCCTTCAGCACATAGATCTTGCCGTCCGCGCCACCCGCAACGATCTCGCCATCGAACACGGATTGCACGGCGTTCAGCGGTGTCGGCAGCTTCACGATGATCGGCGCGGCCCCCGTCAGCGGCGTGATGCGGATCGTGGCGTCATAGCCCGCCGTGATGATGGTGGTCTGCGATGGCCCGAAGGCGATGCCGTTGACGTTTCCCTTGTGGCCGTCGAACACCTTTGGCTGGTTGGAGAGGATGCCGCTGCCGATCCACACCCGCATGGTGCCATCCCACGAGGCCGAGGCGATGCCGCCGATGCCCTCGGCGATGGCGAGGCTGACGACGGGGCCGCTATGCCCGTCGAGCACGGCCTTGGGCTGGTTCTCGTCCGGTTTCCACAGGGCGATCTTGCCATCCTCTCCGCCGGATAGCGCCCAGCCATCAGGCAGCGCGGCCACGCTGGTGACGGCGCCTGCGTGAAAGCGCAGCACCTGCTCGGCGTTCTCCTTCTCGAGGTTCCAGCGGATGACGCTGGTGTCGAGGCCACCGCTGATCAGGTGCTCGCCATCGGGCGAGATCGCCAGGGCCCGCACGGGACCGCCATGGCCCCGCATCTCGGGCGTGGCGGGGAGGGGGCAGAGGGCGAGGAGGAGGGCGAGAATTGGTCCGCGATATTTGCACAAGCGTTTTGCGTCCTTCGAGGCTCGCTGCGCTCGCACCTCAGCGACTGTGTTGGCTGTCAAGCGGTTTGCCATGGTTTCTGGTCCCTGACGATAGCATTGAGGATGGTGAGCAAGCGTCGTGCGATGGCGATGAGGGCGACCATTTTGGGCTTTCCGGCGGTCAGCATGCGCTTGTAGGCTTTTGCGAGCGGGGGATTGTGCCTCGCAGCCGAGAGGGCCGCCATGAAGAGGGCGGTGCGCACATGGGCCCTTCCGCCGCCGGTGAAGCTTTTGCCCTTCCACTGACCGGACTGGCGGGTGAAGGGAGCCAGTTCCGCCAGGCTGGCGACGGCCTTGGGGCTGAGGCTGCCCAGTTCCGGCATCTCAGCCATGAGCGTGCGCGCCGTGAGCTTGCCGACACCCGGCACGGAGGCCATCAGATTCTCGCGGACCTGCCAGACCGGCGAGGCGCGGATGGTCTTGTCGATCTCCCCGTCCAGCCGGTCCAGTTCAAGGGTCAAGGCCTCGATCATGCGTTTGATCGACTGGCGCATGGGCCTGTCGATGGTCTGCTGCAGGCGCTGCTGCTCGCTGACCCGCATGCGCAAAACCTGCCGCCTGCGGGTGACAAGCGCCTCCAGAGCCGCCGTTTCGGCATCCGGAAGCGGCCTGATCGCGGGTTTCACCGCTTCGGCAAAGCGCGCGATCGCTTCCGCATCCAGTGCGTCGGTCTTCGCGCGCCGGTTCAGGGCCAGCGCAAAGCTCTTCACCTGAGCCGCGTTCACGATGGCCACGGGCAGCCCTCCCGCCCACAGGCCGGCGGCGGCCAGAACCTCCTGTCGGCCCGTCGCCTCCAGAACGATCAGGGCCGGAGCCACCGCCCGCAAGCGGCTGACAAGCACGTCCACGCCCGTCTCGTCATTCGTCACATCAAACACTTCGCCCGTCGGATGCACATGAACATCCAGCCGCGCCTTCGACACATCAATGCCGACGTAAAACTCTTCCATCCGCGCCCTTCCTTGCAAAACCGGGATACCCGCATGCGGGCTCGCCTTGCGACTGTTCGGGCTCAATGAAAATGCGGATGTGTCACCTTGCTGAGCCTGGAGCTCAAGCGCCCAAGGATGAGACGGGATCACATCCGCCGCCGAACGCGCATCGATACCACGTTCAGACATTGTCGACTTACAAGGATGAGG
>JANNFV010000431.1:0-5536 GCA_031380285.1 Hyphomicrobiales bacterium
CTCCGTGACCTGCTGGTGCGCACCCGTGATGCTCTTTCAGGGCGGGCCGCCGCAGCGGTGCCGTCAGGGCAAGGTGCCGAAATGCGCCTGTTGCTGCAGGTTCGCAGCCGTTATTCCAACGCCAGCGTCGAGCCGGGCAACCCGCAATTCGATGCCTGGTCGCGCATGTTGGGCAAGCTGAAAGCGGCGGGCCAGAAGACGGTGATCTTCTACGGTACCGAAAGTCCGCGTCTGCTGCCCAGCCTGATCGATGCCGCGAAATACGGCGACATGACGGAGAAGCTCAGGCGTTCCGTGGTGAGCCAGGGCAGCGGCTTCACCTATCTTGATCCCAATCCTCGCCTTCCCGACGATGTCTTTCTCGATCATGTCCATGTCAATGCCGTTGGCAACCGGACCTATGGCGAGACGATCTTTGCGGCCATCGCACCCCTCGTTTCGGAACAGGCGCCAACGCCATTGGCTGTGCCGTCCAAACTGGCTCTCACCCTGCAGCCCTTCATCGAGACAGTGCGACCTGAGCGGGTGGAACTCGGTCGGATCACGGATTTCTCGACCTCATCATCACCTGCCGATTCTCCAGAGAAGCCGCGGTTCGATCTTGGCGCATATGCCGTGATTTCAGTGGAAGCACGAGGTCCAGAACCGCTCCGGGATATCATGTTCCTGTATCACTGGTGGGACAAGGCAGGCACGCCGATGGGTGTTCGCGACAGCTATCACATGCTGCGTGCCTCGGTCGTCGCGCGCGAAGAATATCCTGAAGCGCTGCGCAATTCCTTGGCCGCTTCGGGCCATGATCGCGAGTATGTCGATGTGTTCTCCGGCATTCCGGTGCGTGTCGGTGCGGCCCAGACCGCATTCTACCTGCAGGACAGCGGAATGCGCGGTGGGACAAAGGCGGTGCAGGACAGATCGCTGACGGTCTTCGGGCAAGCGATTGACCGACAGTCACTTGAGACGTCAACCATTGCGGTCAGCCGCAACACGCTGCCAGGGCTGGTGGTCAACGCAGGCGATGTCACGGACGACATCCAGTTTCACGAAACAACCGCTTCGGCCATTGCCGGTCGGGGCGTGCGAATCGAACTGAGTGATGTGGTCACGACTTTTTCCGTTCGAGCCAATCACGAACTCCTCGTGCATGGGCAGACCACGGAGTACCTCCTGGGTTCGATGGTCCCGCAGGTTATTGGCTACAAGACCGGAGATGGCGAGTTCCGGACCCTGTCCTTCGCCAACACCGACCTGATCCGCTTCCATTTCAATTCCGATCTCAAGACACTGGTCATCGACGCCTATGACTACGAATTCCGGGAGCGCTCGACGCGCGGCTCCATGAGCTACCCCGGTGCGGATGGCGTGCGCAAACATCCCAACCTGGGGCTTGTCGACCGGCTGCCGTCGCAAGGCATCTCGATCACGCATTCAAGCAGTGCGGTCATGGCTTTTCCGCTGTGGCAACCCGATGGCAAGCTGGCCTCCTTCGTGGTCACGGAGCATGCTGACTTTGTCGGCGCTGCACAGGACCGTGTCACGATGTACGGCTCAACCCGAGGCGAGCTTGTGGCAGGCGAGGGATTTCTGGGCAACCGCATCCCGCTGACCAAGACCATATTTCCCGCCGGACCGCCGGTGCCCTTCAAGAGCCGCACCGCGAGTTCGGAAACCATCGGCGAGTTCGTCCAATCAACGGCCGAGACGGACCCGGAATTCATGGCGATGCTTCGGGGCTACCGGAAGAGTGGGTTCGATGTTGAAATCGGCATTCACTGCGTTGGCACCTCCTCCTCGTTGGCCAGCCGCAAGACATCCTTTGTCGAGCAGGCCATAGCCATGATCCGTGAGTTCAAGCCCGTGACCTGGGTTGATCACGGCGGTCGGGATTGCCTCTGGGAGGCTGGCTGGGATCCGCAGTCCGAACACTACATCATCCCTGTCCTGCGCAAGAACGGCTTCAAATACGTCAACATGCTGGGCGACAAATATGATGGCCGCCTGAACATGATCGCCGACAATCAACCATCCAATCTGCTCTTCTACAGCGTCGGCCTTGATGATGACATTTCCGACGCCTGGAAACCTTATGTCTTCAACACCGTGCCGATGGGTTTCGGGCAGACCGAGTTCACGCCAGAGCATCTCCAGCAGATCATCACAGCGCGTGGTTTGATCAATGTCCACACCTACCTGCCCTATGAATCCGTGATGTTCGAGAAGCAGGCTGACGGCACCAATGTGCTCAAGGCCAACCCCTGGTACAATCAGATGCTGCGCAATGTCGCTGCTGCCGCCAAGACCGGCGATCTCTTCCTCGCCACCGCAGAGACGCTGAACGACAATATGCTGAAGGTTCGCTCCCTGCGCGTCGGTATCGCGGGGGGAAAGCTGCGCATCGGCAATCCGCAGAAGATTGCAGTGGCAGGGCTGACAGTCGGATTCCGGAAATTCGGCAATGCGGCGTCGCTGGAGACGATCACGTCGGCCTACAAGCCCGCCGGCAAACGCTCCCGTGACGGCGTCGATTACGTCTGGTTCGACCTGAAGCCTTGAGAACCGGGCTCAGGATAGCCCATCCGCCCTGACGATCACCATTGGAAACTCGCGGGTTGCAAAGGTCTCCAGATCGAGCGACCAGACAGTTGTGCCATCCTGCTCGCTGACCAGCGAGAACCCGAGCTTCTGGTAGAAGTCGCGCACCATGTCATTCTTGGCCGTCGGGACATAGCGTCCCAGCAGTGTCTTGATGCCACGCGCCTGCATCTGGCTGACGACCTGCGCCATGGAGCATTCCTCGACCCGGCGTGCCAGGACGCGGCAGCTCATCAGCCAGGTATCGATTTCCCAGACATCCCCGGAAACAGCGCGGCAGACGATGCAGGAGATCATGCCGTTGTCGCCGAAACGGTCGGTCAGGCGGACCTGCAGGGTCCAGACCTTCGGATCGCTCTCCATCGCGATGACCTCGGCCTCGGTGTAACGACGGGTCGTCAGGTTGAACTGGTTCGTCTTGTTGATGAGCTGCACGATGCGGTTGCGGTTCAGCTTGTCGAACGGAGCGAAGAAGATCGTCATCTCCAGCGCGCTGAGATAGGCGTGCGGATCGCGCGACGTGGCTTCCAGTTGGCTGCGCACGGCATTCGCGCGGTACTGTTCAACACGCTGCGCATCCTCAGCCGTGAAGTTGACCGCCTCGAAATAGCCGGCGTTCAGCAGGATCGAGGGATAGTGGCTGGCATCATCGGGCACCTCCGGCACGGCGACCATCGGCAATGATTCCCTGACCTGGATCCGCTCTGCCGGATTGTCATCAAGCAGGACAAGGCTGTCGATGCCGATGTTCAAGGTCTTGGCGATGGCCTCGAGATTGGTGGCCTTGTCAACCCAGTTGGCCTGAAAGACGCTGATATGCTCCTCCTTGAGCAGCATGTCAGGGTGTTCGCGGAAGGGCTGGATGGCGTTGTTGTAGTCGTTCTTCGAACAGACCGCGAGGATGATACCCCGCTCTCGCAGGCGCAGTGCTGTGCGCTGGACCTCCAGGAAAGCTTCGCCCATGGCGCTGCCCTGGCCGATCACGATGCCATCGAGGCCGAGATCGCCAACGGCACCGCCCCAGCAGGTGTTGTCGAGGTCGAGCACCAGGCACTTGCGGCTTTTTCCCCTGAGCGCTGCAATGAGGCGCATCAGATGCTCGGCGTAGTCCGGGAGGGCATCCTGCGAGAATGGCAGCTTGGCCATGTTCCACTGCTTGGGCGAATGCCAGTTCTGAAGTCCGATGGCACTGGCCAGCGCCTCGACATCCAGCAGGAGATCGCCGGGCGCGTCCTTCACCAACTGATACAGCTCCCGATTGAAATCCTGGACAATGGACCGGGTCGTCTGTCCGATCACGCCATCCATGCTGCCGAACAGCGGCAGGGAGGGCGGAGCGACAGTCTGGAAGATGACCGTCGTCTGGTGGTGTGCCGCAAGGGCGTCGCGCGTGTCCTTCAGAAGTCGGATGGCTTCCGCGGCCTGGCCAGTCCGGCCTGCGGCACTCTCCAGCTGCAGCCCGCGGAAATCGACCGCGAGCAAGACGGCGTCGCAGCGCTTCTCGTTGATGCGCGATTGCGGGTTCATCGCATCTTGCAGAAGCTGGCCATAGTCGCCGATGACCACATCGACATGCAGGCCGTGCCGCAATCCCGTGGCGGAGAAGGCGGCTGGCAGGAAATCCGTGGTGGCATTGCACAGGACGCCGAGCCGGAAATCGCTGCGCCCACCGTCCCCCGCAAGCCGCAGTCTGGCTCGGGACAGCTGTTCAAGCTGCGAGCCATCCAGCCGATACTGCGCCAGTCTCACGAGGTCGGCATCGCTGGCGGCCTCGCGGCACAGCTTGCGATAATCCTGCGGTGGTGGCGGAAGATGCTGCATGTCTGTGTGTCCGTGGCAGGGACCGGCAAGCGGAGAGAAGATGGCCCGCCTGTCACATCACCGGATCAACCGGGATCGGAAGAAGGTCAGGCACTAGCCGACCTTGCGGGCAATCACCTGCATCAGTTCGCCCACATTGGAAAGGCCACTGATTTCAGCCGTGGACAGCGTGATGCCGAGTGATTTCTCAACTGCAACGATCAGGCGGATATGGCCGAGGCTGTCCCAGCCGTCCACATCCCCGGCAGTCAGTTCCGGCGTGAGGACGAGGTCATCCAGATCGAACACGTCCTGAAAGACGGGAGTGAGCTTGGCGTAGAGGTCCATGAGAAAATCCTTGTCGTATCGATCCGATTGTCAGGCTGCACGCCCACAGCCCAGATTTTCGCAGATGGATAGGGGTTTTCCCCTGCGCAGACAAGGCGGTAGTTCCCGCTGCCTCGGCGGAAACGTCAGTTCAACGCTTCGCCACCAGGACGTAGATGCTGGAACTCTTCAGCGTCGGCTCGACAAACATGTCCGTCTTGTAGCCATGGCCCCTGAGTTTTGCGGCCATCGCTTCATGTTCTCGGTTTCCCTGATCGTGCACTTCCACGACGAGTTGATCAATTCGCTGCCAGTCGGGCTCATCGATTCCCGAGAGGATGATGTTTTCGGCTCGCTCCACATCGATCTTCGCCAAGCTGATCCGCTCGACCTTCTCCTCGGCAATGATCTGCGACAACCGCTTGATGGAACACTGGATAACCTCCCGACCATCGAGCTTTGAGCCGACGAGCAGGTCAAGCTCACGTTCTCCAGGCTCCTGCTTGTACTTCTCGAGATACTGCGTCCGGGCACCCGCGCGCAGCACTTCCATGTCCTGCGTCTCATCCGCAAACATGCCGCTGATGATGGAGTACTGGGGATAATAGCTGAACTCGGTCTCTCCCGCCTGATCACCCAGGGCGATGGGAAAAATCCGCGTTTCAGTCCGAATTTGCTCCAGATTGAGCCGCAACTTCTCCACGCAATGCGGCGCAGGCTCAAAACACCACACCCTGGCACCTGGGAAGCGTTCAGTCGCATAAAGGGCAAACAACCCGATATTGGCACCGATGTCCAGGATGAGACCGCCAGCCGG
>JANNFV010000479.1:0-1785 GCA_031380285.1 Hyphomicrobiales bacterium
CTCATCGGCGGCATGGTGCTGCACGAGCGCGGCATCGCCGAGATGAAGACCGGCGAAGGCAAGACGCTGGTGGCGACCTGCGCGGTCTATCTCAACGCGCTCAACGGGCGCGGCGTGCATGTGGTGACGGTCAACGACTACCTGGCCCGGCGCGACGCGGACTGGATGGGCAAGGTCTACAGCTTCCTGGGCATGAGCGTCGGCGTGATCGTGCATGGCCTGGATGATGACCAGCGCCGCGCGGCCTATGCCTGCGACATCACCTACGGCACCAACAACGAATACGGCTTCGATTACCTGCGCGACAACATGAAGTACGAGTTCGCCCAGATGGTGCAGCGCGGCCACGCCTACGCCATCGTGGACGAGGTCGATTCGATCCTGGTGGACGAGGCGCGCACGCCGCTGATCATCTCCGGCCCCACCGACGACAAGTCGGAGTTGTATGTCTCGATCGATGCGCTGATGCCCAGGCTGGTGAAGAGCGACTACGAGGTCGATCTGAAGCAGCGGCAGGTGTCGCTGACGGAAGACGGCACCGAGAACATCGAGCAGTTGCTGATGGGGGCGGGCGTGCTGAAGGACGGCACGATGTATGAGGCGCACAACGCCACCATCGTGCACCACGTCAACCAGGCGCTGCGGGCCCACAGCCTGTTCACCAAGGACAAGGATTACATCGTCCGCTTCAACCCCGAGAACGGCCAGAACGAGGTCGTCATCATCGACGAGTTCTCGGGCCGCATGATGCCGGGCCGCCGCTATTCGGAAGGGCTGCACCAGGCGCTCGAAGCCAAGGAGCATGTGCCGATCCAGCCGGAGAACGTGACGCTGGCCTCGATCACCTTCCAGAACTATTTCCGCCTCTACGAGAAGCTCGCGGGCATGACCGGCACGGCTGCGACCGAGGCGGACGAGTTCCAGCAGATCTACAATCTCGAAGTGGTGGAGATTCCCACCAACGTGCCTGTGGCCCGCGTCGACGATGATGATGAGGTCTATCGCACCGAGAACGAGAAGATCGCGGCGATCATCACCGAGATCGGCAAGGCCAGCGATCGCATGCAGCCCGTGCTGGTCGGCACGGCCTCCATCGAGAAATCGGAGCTGTTCGCCGAGCGCCTGCGGGATGCGGGCTTCATCCAGATCGACTTCGAGAAGCCCGACGCGCTGGACAAGCTTTACGCCGCCGCCCGTTCCGGCAAGAGCGCCCGGCAATTCGCGGTGCTGAACGCGCGTTTCCATGAGCAGGAAGCGCTGGTGGTGGCGGAAGCCGGCGTGCCAGGCGCCATCACCATCGCCACCAACATGGCGGGCCGCGGCACCGACATCAAGCTTGGCGGCAACGTCGATGCGCGCATCAAGTACGAGGCCGACATCATCGCGGACGAGGCGGCGCGGGCCGCCAAGGTCGAGGAGATCAGGACCGAGGTCGAGCGTTTCCGCAACATCGTGCTGAACGCGGGCGAAACGGTTGTGGGCGAAGGCAAGAAGGCCAGCAACAAGGTCTATCCCGGCGGTCTCTACATCGTCGGCACGGAGCGGCATGAAAGCCGCCGCATCGACAACCAGCTGCGCGGCCGTGGCGGTCGCCAGGGCGATCCGGGCCGCTCGCGCTTCTTCCTGTCGCTGGACGATGACCTGATGCGCATCTTCGGCTCGGACCGGATGGATGTCGAAGTTGCGGGCCTCGACCTTCTTCTGCGCGGTCTCGAGCGCCTTGTTGACCCAGGGGTGGGCGATGGCCTCGCCCTCCTGCAGGCCGAGCTTCTGCAACATCGAATC
>JANNFV010000521.1:0-2233 GCA_031380285.1 Hyphomicrobiales bacterium
GGCGGCGGCACCAAGGATACCTGGGTGGTGGAAGGTGATCTCGCGCCGCAGGGAGGCCACTGACCATGCTGTCACGCACTGCCGACAGTCTCTACTGGCTGTCCCGCTATATCGAGCGGGCGGAAAACCTCGCCCGGATCCTGGGCGTGGCGGAACGTCTCGCGACCCTGCCATCGGCCTATGCCGGGGCCTCCAGCGAATGGGAAAGCGCCATCGCTACAGCCGGTTGCGGCCCGGCTTTCTTCAACAACTATGGCCAGGTCACGCGCGCCAATGTCATCGAGTTCATCGTGGCATCGGATGCCAACACCTCGTCGATCCGCCGCTGTGTCGAGACGGCGCGCACCAATGCACGGTCCGTGCGCACGGCGCTGACGACCGAGATGTGGGAGATCATCAACGGGCTTTGGCACGAGGTGCAGAAGTTCAAGCTGAAGAACATCGATCCCAGCCAGCTCGCCAAGTTCCTGACCGTGATCCAGGAGGCCTCGCTGCGCTTCGATGGCGCGGCCTATCGCACCATGCTGCGGACCGACCATTTCCGCTTCCAGCGCATCGGCATGTTTCTCGAGCGCTCGGACAACATCGCCCGCCTGATGGACGTGAAGTACCATGTGCTGCTGCCCGAGCAGGAGCCGGTCGGCGGTGGCCTCGACTATTTCCAGTGGTCGGCCATCCTGCGGGCCGTGGGTGCGCTGACGTCGTATAACTGGGTTTACCGGGACAACGTGAAGCCATGGCTGGTCGCGGATTTCATGATTCTGCGGATGGAACAGCCGCGCTCCTTGATCTCATCCTACGAGAATCTCAACCGCCAGCTCGACGGGCTGGCCGAGCAATATGGCCGCCAGGGCCAGGCCCAGCGCCTTGCGCGGGCGACCTTCGCCAATCTTGAGAACCAGAACATCGATGACCTGTTCCAGTCGGGTCTGCATGAGTTCCTCACCGATTTTATCACCAGCAACAATGCGCTGGGGGCGGCCGTGACAGAGCAGTACCTGCTGTGATGGAGCGCTCATCATGCGCCTGAAAATCCGGCACGAGTCCCATTACACCTACGGCATGCCTGCCGCCTCTGCCGTGCAGATCCTGCGGCTGACACCGCGCAGCCATGACGGCCAGTTCGTGCGGCGCTGGCGCCTCGAGATCGATGCCGACTGTCGCCTCGTCCGCGATGAAGACGCGTTCGGCAACATCACCCACACCTTCAGCGTGGATGGCCCGGTGAAAGCCATGAAGATCCTGGCCGAGGGCGAAATCGACACGGCCGATCGCCAGGGCGTGATCCAGGGTGCGGCGGAGCGGTTTCCACTGAATTTCTGGCTGCGGGAAACCCCTTTGACCCGGGTCGAACCCGCCTTGCGCGACTATGCCCGCCAGATCGCCTTTGGCGAGGGCGGTGACAGGCTGGCGACCGTGCATGCCCTGATGGCCGCCATCAACGGTGATTTCAGCTTCATGATCGGCGAGACCAATGTCGCCACCAGCGCTATGGAGGTCTTTCAGCAGAAATCCGGCGTCTGCCAGGATCTGGCCCATGTTTTCATCGCCTGCGCCCGTTCCCTGGGTATCCCGGCGCGCTATGCAGGTGGGTACTATCTGCGCACTGACACCGAGACGCAGGAAGCAGGCCATGCCTGGGCAGAGGCCTATCTCGATGGCCTGGGCTGGGTGGGCTTCGATCCCGCCAATGGTGTCTGCATCGGCGAGCGTTACGCCCGCGTTGCCATCGGGCAGGACTATCTTGACGCTGCCCCCATCCGTGGCGCGCGCATCGGGGGAGACGACGAGCAATTGACGGTCAACGTCGAGGTCAAGCAGGGCAGGGCAATGCTGGAGGCGTGAGCGGACGGGCCCCGGTCGTTCCGTTGCAGGCAGGGAACTCCCCAAACAACGGGTATAGCTGCCTTGTCCCTTGGTCCGCCAATTGCTTGCCTGCGATGAGGTCGCTATCAGGAGGCCGGAACAGCGGGAAGAGATGGATCAGGGCATGACCTATTGCGTCGGTATCTTGGTGGAACAGGGCCTGGTGATGATGGCGGACACGCGCACCAACGCGGGTCTCGACAACGTCGCGACCTTCCGCAAGCTGCATGTCTTCGAGAAGCCGGGGCAGAAGCTGTTTTCGCTGTGCACGGCGGGCAATCTCGCTGTGACGCAATCCATCGTCTCGCACCTGCGCGAGGGCATCAAGGACCCCGAGACCAAGAAGATCGAGCGTCTCATCGACATG
>JANNFV010000645.1:0-4833 GCA_031380285.1 Hyphomicrobiales bacterium
AGGCCCTTGATAAAATTTACCAGCGCTTCCTTGCCAAACATCCGCTTCAACCCCTGCATGGGCGAAAGACGCGACAGCTTGGGTGCCATCGGACTCAGCGACCAGACGATGCGGTGCTGGATCATGTTGCCACCAATCGACGCCAGGAGACCGGCAACGAACGGCACGGCGACCGCGCTGAGGATGGCGAGGACCGAGTACCAGGCCAGCCCTCTGAGGCCGGCCCCATCCATCGAAATCTGGTGCATGTTGCCGATCATGCTCCGGAGGCGCGCGGTGAGATCGAGGCTGATCGAGCCCGAGCTGATCATGAAGGTCAGCGTCGCTGCGCCCAGAATGAAGAAGCTCGTGACTTCCTGGCTCTTGGCGACGTCGCCCTGTTCGATGGCCTTGTCCAGCTTGCGCTGGGTCGGCTGCTCTGTTTTCTGGTCCTGGTCTTCGCTGCCTGCCATGCTGCGTCACCGGATCACGAACTGGCCGAGCACGGCGGCAAATTGCGTGAGGAAGACGTTCACCATCACGGCCATGGCCGCAATCAGGATCAGCGTGCCGATCAGGATGGTGGCGGGCATGGCCAGGAAGAATATCTGCAACTGCGGCATCAGGCGCGAGAGCACGCCAAGGCCCAGATTGAAGACAATGGCGAACACCAGGAACGGTGCGGAAATCTGGATGCCGACCTTGAACGCGGCGACGAAGGTCTGCACCACAAGTTGCACCGCGTCGCCCACCGGCGGCACCTCTCCGGGCATCAGCAGCGAATAGCTGTCATGCATGCCGCGGATCGAGAGATGATGCAGGTCGAGCGCGAAGATCATGGCGGTCGCGACCAGCACCAGGAAGGTCGCGATCGTCGGATTCTGCACACCGGCGGTCGGGTCGATGGTTCCGGAGAAGGAGAGCCCCATCTGCTGCGCGATCACGGTGCCCGCGAGCTGCATGGCCGACATGGTGATGCGCACCGCCGTGCCGATCATCAGGGCGATCAGGATTTCGAGGATGAGCAGCTTCACGAAGGGTTCGATGCCACCGCTCATCGGTGGCAGGGCCTGGCGAATGAGCGGCAGCAGCAGCAGCGACAGCAACACGGCGAAGGAAAGCCTCATCCGTGCCGGGACAGTGCGGTCGCCGATGCCGGGCATCAGCATCACAAGCGTGCCGACACGGGCCAGAACCAGCACGAAGGCAGCGGCAAATTCCGGCAGGATGGTGAGGTTCATGCGGCGGCCCTGCTTATCGGACCTGCGCACACAACCTGATTCTGGGTTGTGGTGTCGATCATCGCCGTCGCTATCCGCCGGTGATGATCTTGGCGGCCACGCGCAGCATGTAGCTGTTCATGGCGTCGCTCATGAACGGCATCAGGAACAGCAGGCCCAGGAAGGTCGACACGATCTTGGGCACATAGACCAGGGTCTGTTCTTGAATCTGGGTCAGCGCCTGGAACAGCGACACGATCAAACCGATGGCGAGGCCGATCAGCATGATGGGCATGCCGACCTTGAAGAAGGTGAAGATGCCGTCACGCGCGACATCCAGGATTTCAGCGCCGTTCATCAGATGGGCATCCGCATGATTTCTTCGTAGGCCGCGATCATCTTGTCGCGCACGGCCACCAGCGTTTCGAGTGCGGCCTCACTCTCGGCAATGGCGGTGACCACCTCGACCAGGTCTCCTTTGCCCGCCGTGGCCTGTACCATCGACGCCTCGGCCTTGCGGGCCGTATCGGCGGTTCCGCCAACGAATTGCTGCAGCACACCGGCAAAGCCGCCTTGAGCGCCGCCGCCGCCGACTTCAGGCCGTCCGAGGCCGGTGGGCATGAGGCTGCCCGTGCCGATCTTTTGCATGGCGGCATAGCTGCCTGCGGCGGAAATGGGACTGGCCATGGTTCAGTATTCCTGGGTTAGGCGCGCAGCAGTTCCAGCGTGCGCTGGATCATGCGGCGGGTTGAGGTGACGACGTTCAGATTGGCTTCGTAGGAGCGCTGTGCTTCCCGCAAATCCATGCTCTCGATCGTGCTGTTGACGTTGGGAATCTTGACATAACCATTGCGGTCGGCGGCTGGGTGGCCTGGTTCGAGGCGTGTCTGGAACGCGCCCTGGGCGCGGCTGATCTTGCCGAGCCGGACCGTTTCCGCCTGCAATTCGCGGTCGAACTTGCGCTCGAAGGTCGGCACCTTGCGCCGATACGGATCGGTATTGGGGTTTTGCGGCACGCTGTCGGCGTTGGCGATGTTTTCGGAAATGACGCGCATGCGCCCGGACTGCGCCTTGAGACCGGAGACGGCGACCTGGATCGACTTGAGAAAATCCATGACGATCAGGCCCTCTTGCCAAGTGCGAGGCGCAGATAGGACAGGCTCTTGCCGTAAAGTGTCGAGGCCAGCTGATAATCGCTGTTGTTCTGCGACAGGCGCATCATCTCATCCTCGAGATTGACCGCATTGCCCGATTGCGTCGTCTCGAAGACGGAAGCGCGCTTGGAGCCAAGCCCGCCGGAGCTTGTCCCAGCCAGATGACTGGATTGCGTCTGGACCGGCTTGGTACTGCCGGTCTGGTCGGCCTGCCGTGCCGCCAGCATCATGTCGAAGGGCTTGAGATCACGCGGCTTGTAGCCTGGCGAATCCGCATTGGCCACGTTCTCCGCCAGCATCTTCTGCCGCGACTGGTGATACTGCATCCGGCTCTTGATGGCCGAAATGAGGGGAAGTTCGCCAAGCATGATGCCTCGCCTGGCCCGGGGGTGTGTTGAACCGGACACTGGGCAAATCTTGCCGGGTTGATGGTTAAGGCCGCGTTAACGCTCTCCATGTCATTGAAATTGAACGGGTTAGCTGATTGCATTCTTGGGTCGCGTTAACCTTTTTTTAACCTTGCGGCTTTCGGTTTTGTGGTTTGTGCTACAACACGAGCCGGAATCGTTGGTCAAACGCGGAAAGGCCGCCGCCGACATGCAAATGCTTGAGTCGTTTCTTGGACCGCAAGGTGCCCGCTACGCCCAGTTCATTCTGGCGGCGCTGGTGTTGCTGATCCTGATCCTCGTTGTCTGGTGGCTGATCCGCAAAGCCATGGGCGATCGCCTGAACATGAGCGACAAGCCGGATCGCCGGGGGCGTCCGCCGCGCCTTGGCATCACCGAAAGCTTTGCCGTGGACCGACAGGGCCGCCGCCTCGTGATGGTGCGCCGTGACAATGTCGAGCATCTGGTGATGATCGGCGGTCCCAATGACGTCCTGATCGAGAGCAACGTGGTGCGCGGCGAGCGCTCTGCCGTTGCACGGCCAGAAGTGCGCCTATCCGAAGCCGATCTGATGCCGCAGGTTGCGGCCCCGGTTGCGACTGCCGAGCCGCCCCCTCCCGCGCCGGCTCCTCTGCCACCCAAGCCTGCACCTGCGCTCAAGCCTGTTGAGGTCAAGCCTGTGGAAGTTATGGCACCTGTACCTGTACCTGTACCTGTACCTGTGCCTGTGCCTGCACCTGTTCCGGTCGCGCCCGCGCCAGTTGTAGCCCAGCCTGTTGCTCCCGCGCCGAAGCCCGTTTCGCCGCCACCCTTTCCGGCTCCTGTGGTTGAGCTTCCAAAGGTCGAATTGCCACGACCCGTCGTCGCTGATGCCCCAGCCCTCAAGGTTGAGCCAGCCGTCGCCGGGCTGGATGGGTCGCTCAAGTCAACGGGGCAATCCCTGGCCGAGCGCATCCGCAGCGGGGTTTCGGCAACGCCTGCGACGGCCAAGATTTCTGAGCCCATCAAGCCGCCTGAGCCTGTGAAAGTGCCCGAACCGCCCAGGGAGACACCGCCCCCCGTTGCTGATGTGCCTGAGAAGCCCGTGGCAAAAGCCGGGCTGTTCGACAGCATGAAAGCCAAGATGGGCGAGGCCCTGAAAGCACCTGCGGCTGCGCCGACCGAACCTGTCATGCCAAAGCCAGCGGTGGATATCGTGGCTCCACCACCGCCACCTCCCCCGCCAGTTGCTGCCCAGGCTCCGCCGCCTGCACCCGTTGCCCCCCCGCCACCTGCGCCGCCGGTTTCCGCCGCACCGCCACCATCCGCAGCCTCGGCACCACCCGCACCCGCACCCGCCAGGCCAGCCTCGCGCAATCCGTTTGATTCCCTTGAGGAAGAGATGGCCAAGCTGCTGGGCCGTGCGCCCGACGGGAAGGGTTGAGCCTCCCGCCGTGTGCGGGAGGTTCACGGTCAGCCCGGCTGATCCGCCTCCCGGTCTTGTTCCAGACGTTTTTCCTTCTTGGTCTCATGTCCACGCCAGCCATGGCGCAGGACATCGGCATCACCTTTGGCCAGGGCCAGGGGCTGACCGAGCGTGCGCTGCAACTCGTCGCACTGGTCACCGTGCTGTCGCTGGCCCCATCCATCCTGGTGATGGTGACGTCCTTCACCCGGATCGTGGTGGTGCTGTCGCTGCTGCGCACCGCGCTGGGCACCGGCACGTCGCCCCCCAACGCGGTGATTTCCGGCCTGGCGCTGTTTCTCACGGCCTTCATCATGACGCCGACCTTCGAACAATCCTATCGTCAGGGCGTGCAGCCGCTGCTGGCGGGGCAGATCCGCGAGGCGGAATCCTTCGAGCGGGCCACCGGTCCGTTCAAGGATTTCATGCTGAAGCACGTACGGGCGAAGGATCTCGAGCTTTTCCTGGACCTGTCCAAGCAGCCACGTCCGCAGACGGCGCAGCAGACGCCGCTTCAGGTGGTCATCCCGGCGTTCATGATCTCCGAATTGCGCCGCGCCTTCGAGATCGGCTTCTTGCTGTTCATTCCCTTCCTGATCATCGATCTGGTCGTTTCCTCCATTCTGATCAGCATGGGCATGATGATGGTG
>JANNFV010000648.1:0-5906 GCA_031380285.1 Hyphomicrobiales bacterium
TTCTCCGGCGGACAATGACAAACTGTCACGCGGCAGCACGGGAAATCACGTTGGCGCGTTTGTCATCGGGACATCACCCTGTTAACAGGTCGCCGCAACAAGAACCTTGCCGGGGAACCCGCCTGCCATGTCCGACCGCCGCTCCCATTTCACCAAGGACGACCTGCTGGCTTGCGGGCGCGGTGAGCTTTTCGGGCCGGGCAATGCGCAGCTTCCTCTGCCGCCCATGCTGATGTTCGACCGCATCACGCAGGTGTCTGAGGATGGCGGACCGCATGGCAAGGGCATGATCCGCGCGGAATTCGACATCAGCCCGGACCTCTGGTTCTTTCCCTGCCATTTCCAGGGCAACCCGATCATGCCGGGCTGCCTGGGGCTCGACGCGATGTGGCAGCTCACGGGCTTTTTCCTGGGATGGCTCGGCGAACCCGGTTACGGCATGGCGCTCGCCACGGGCGAGGTGAAGTTCAAGGGCATGGTGACGCCGAAGACCAAGCTGGTGGAATACGGCATCGACTTCAAGCGCGTCATGCGCGGGCGGCTGGTGCTCGGCATCGCCGACGGCTGGCTGAAAGCCGATGGCGAGACCATATACACCGCCGCCGACCTCAAGGTCGGCCTGTCGAAGGACAAGGCGGCCTGAGCGGTCTCCCGCCCCAGATACGTGATCCCGGAAGGACAAGAACATGCGCCGCGTCGTCATCACAGGCATGGGGATCGTCTCCTCCATCGGCAACAACCAGACCGAGGTGCTGGCCTCGCTGAGGGAGGCGAAATCCGGCATCCGGCCGGAGCCGAGCTTCACCGCGCACGGCTTTCGCAGCCAGGTTTCCGGCAGGCCGACGCTGGACCCGGCGACCGTGGTGGACCGGCGCGCCATGCGCTTCCACGGCGGCGGCTCGGCCTGGAACCACGTGGCCATGGACCAGGCCATCCTCGACGCGGGCCTGACGCAGGATGAGATCACCAACGAGCGCACCGGCATCGTCATGGGCACCGGCGGCCCCTCGACCATCGCGCTGATCGAGGCCTACGAAAAAGCGAAGGAAAGCGGATCGTCCAAGAAGGTCGGACCCTTCGCGGTGCCCAAGTGCATGAGCTCGACCGCCTCCGCCACGTTGGCCACCTGGTTCAAGATCCACGGCGTGAACTATTCCATCTCGTCTGCCTGTTCCACCTCGGCCCATTGCATCGGCAACGCCGCAGAATTGATCCAGTGGGGCAAGCAGGACCGCATGTTCGCGGGCGGCGCGGAAGAGCTGGACTGGACCATGTCCGTGCTGTTCGACGCGATGGGTGCCATGTCCTCGAAGTACAACGATGTCGCCTCGACCGCGTCGCGGGCCTATGACGTCAACCGCGACGGCTTCGTCATCGCCGGTGGCGCGGGCACGCTGGTGCTGGAAGAACTCGAGGTCGCCAAGGCCCGGGGCGCAAAGATCTACGGCGAGATCGTCGGCTACGGCGCGACGTCCGACGGTCACGACATGGTGGCCCCCTCGGGCGAAGGCGCGGTGCGCTGCATGAAGCAGGCGATGGCGACCGTGAAGGGCAAGATCGACTACATCAACACCCATGGCACTTCGACGCCGGTGGGTGACAGCAAGGAAATCGAGGCGATCAAGGAGGTGTTTGGTGGTGCGGACAAGTCGCCTCACCTCTCCTCCACCAAGTCGCTGACAGGCCATTCGCTGGGCGCAACGGGCGTGCAGGAAGCAATCTACTCCCTCCTGATGCTCAACAACGATTTCGTCTGCGAGAGCGCCCATATCCAGGAGATTGACCCCGCTTTCGCCGACATGCCGATTGCCCGCAAGCGCATCGACAATGCGAAGCTGGAGCGGGTGCTGTCGAACTCGTTCGGGTTTGGCGGGACAAATGCGACGCTGGTGATGCAGCGGTATCAGGGGTGACAGCAAGAGGGGTTCGGTGTATACGGTCGATCTAGACGGAGGCCTCTATGGCATTTCATGTTCGAGACCCTGACACGGATCGGGTTGTGCGAGAGCTCGCAAGTCTCAAGGGTCTGACCCTGACCGAAACAATCCGTGATGCCGCAGAGAAGGAGCTTGAAGCCTTCGTCGCAGCGGAGGCGGCGCGCGACAAGCGGCCATTCCTCGAGAAAATCAGGGATATCCAGGATCGGCTGGCGAAATACCCAAAAACGGGATTGAAAGCCGACAAGGAGTTCTACGACTGGCTGTCGGACGACGAATGATCTTCATCGACGCATCTGCCATGGTGGCGCTCGCGCTGGACGAGCCGGAGGCCGCACGAATTGCGGCCGTGATCGACTCAGGCGATCCGATGTGCACGTCGGCAATCGCGATCTATGAGGCGGCCATGGCCATCACGCGGGTACTCGGCGTTCCATTCAAGACGAGCCATAACGAACTGATGCTGATGATCCGCCGAGGCGCGATGAAAATAGTCATGCTGTCGGACGTTACAGCGTATAATGCGCTGGTTGCGCATCACCGCTTCGGCAAGGGCCGCCACCCCGCCAAGCTCAACATGGGCGACTGCTTCGCCTATGCCGCCGCCAGGGCAGGCAATGCGAAAATCCTGTTTGTAGGCGATGACTTCAGCCACACCGATCTCGAAAGCGCCATCCCGGCGCGTTGACCACGGAATGACGCCTTGACCAACCAACTCATGTCCGGAAAACGCGGCCTCATCATGGGGGTCGCCAACCAAAACTCCATCGCCTGGGGCATCGCCTCCATGCTGCACCGGCATGGCGCGGAACTGGCCTTCACGTATCTGGGCGAGGCGCTGGGCAAGCGCGTCATGCCGTTGGCCGAAAGCGTCGGCTCCAAGCTGGTGCTGCCCTGCGATGTCGAGGATATTGCCTCGGTGGACAGTGTCTTTGCAGAGATCGAGAAGGCCTGGGGCAGCCTTGATTTCGTGGTCCACGCCATCGGTTTTTCGGACAAGAACGAACTGAAGGGCCGCTATGTGGACAACACCACACGCGAGAACTTCTCCCGCACCATGGTGATCTCCTGCTATTCCTTCACCGAGATCGCGCAACGGGCGCAGCGCCTGATGCCCAATGGTGGCAGCCTGCTGACGCTGACCTATGGCGGCTCCATGCGCACATCGCCGAACTACAACGTGATGGGCGTGGCCAAGGCCGCGCTCGAAGCATCGACGCGCTATCTGGCGACCGACCTTGGTGTGCAGGGCATCCGCGTGAACGCGCTGTCGCCTGGCCCGGTGCGGACACTCGCCGGTGCCGGCATCACCGAGGCACGCTACACCTTCAGCTTTCAGACCAAGCACTCCCCCCTCCGCCGTCCCGTGACGCTGGACGAGATCGGCGGATCCGCCCTCTATCTGCTCTCGGACCTCGGCAGCGGCGTGACGGGCGAGATCATCTATGTCGATGGCGGCTACAACATCGTCAACATGCCGCGCCAGGCGGATTTGAATGCTGCGGATGAAAGCTGACCGTCGCAGTCCCTGATTGACCCGCATCGCTTCGCCGGTCCACCATTGTAAAAAAACCGGGAGGTATCATGAACCAGATCAATCTCAAGAATCGCATCGCCGTCATCACCGGCGGGGCACGCGGCATCGGCTATGCCACGGCGGAACGCATGCTGGCGTCGGGTGCCACGGTCTGCCTGTGGGACATGGACAAGGCCGCACTCAAGGATGCCGCAAAGAGCCTCTCCGCCAAGGGCACCGTCTCGACGCAGATGGTTGAACTGACGGATGAGGCGTCCGTGATCAAGGCCACGAAAGCCACGGTCAAGGCCCACGGCAAGATCGATATCCTCGTCAACAATGCAGGCATCACAGGCGGCAATGCCAAGGTCTGGGAGTTGGACACCGCTGTTTGGCGCAAGGTGATCGAGGTCAACCTCATCGCGCCCTTCATCGTCTGCAAGGCCGTCGTGCCGGGCATGATCAAGGCGGGATATGGACGCATCGTCAACATTGCCTCCATCGCCGGGAAGGAAGGCAATCCCAATGCCTCGCATTATTCGGCATCCAAGGCGGGCCTGATCGGCCTGACCAAATCGCTGGGCAAGGAAGTCGCGACCAACGGCATCACGGTGAATTGCATCACGCCTGCCGCAGCCAAGACCGATATCTTTCACCAGATGAAGCCCGAGTTCATCCAGTTCATGCTGTCCAAGATTCCCATGGGGCGTTTTGTCGAGGTGGACGAGATCGCCGCCATGGCCGCGTGGCTCGCCTCCGAGGATTGCTCGTTCTCGACCGGTGCCGTGTTTGATATCTCGGGCGGACGCGGCACTTACTGACCGCGACACTGCCACGCCTCGCAATCTTCAGACACTCGTCCTACGTAAGCGAGACATGAGCACAGATGATACTGAACAGAACCGCCTTTCCGGCCGCCTCTCCCGCTATGCCCGCGTGGGGGCCAATGTTGGTGGCGTGGCCGCGCGGGTGGCGGCGACGCGGCTGTTCAACCGCAAGGGCGATGATCTCTCCAATGCCAAGGCGCTGACCGAAGCGCTGGGTGGCCTCAAGGGGCCGATCATGAAGGTGGCCCAGTTGATGGCCACCATACCCGATGCCCTGCCGCCGGATTATGCGGAGGAGTTGCAGAAGTTGCAGTCCGAAGCGCCACCCATGGGCTGGGCCTTCGTCAAGCGCCGCATGCAATCGGAACTGGGTGCTGGCTGGGAAGACCGCTTCGGTTCGTTCGAGAAGACACCTGCGGCGGCGGCCTCGCTTGGGCAGGTGCACCGGGCGACGACACTGGATGGCAAGCCTCTGGCGGTGAAGCTGCAATATCCTGACATGCAGTCCGCGGTGGAAGCGGACCTCAATCAGTTGCAGGTGCTGTTTGCCCTGCACCGGCAGATCGATGGTGCCATCGATACCCGGGAGATTTTCAAGGAACTCGGTGCCAGGGTCCGCGAGGAGCTGGACTACGAGCGCGAAGCCAAGCACGCGCGACTCTATGCCGATGTGCTGGCGGATGAGCCACTGGTGCGCGTGCCCGGCGTGCATGCCGATCTCTCGACAGGACGCCTGCTGACGCTCGACTGGCTGACAGGCAACAAGCTGCTGACCTACAAGGGTGCATCTCAGGAGGATCGCAACCGCATCTCGGAAGCGATGTTCAAGGCCTGGTGGCTGCCCTTCTCCCGCTACGGCGTGATCCATGGTGATCCGCATCTGGGCAACTACACCGTCTTCAAGGAGGCTGGCCGACCCGGTGGCATCAACCTGCTGGACTATGGTTGCGTGCGCATTTTCCCGATCAGCTTCATGGCTGGTGTCTTCGATCTCTACCAGGGCCTGCGCACCAATGACGAAGCGCGCCTCGTCCACGCCTATGAGACCTGGGGCTTCAAGAACCTGAAAAAGGAACTGGTCGAGGTTCTGAACATCTGGGCGCGCTTCATCTATGGCCCGATCCTCGACGACCGGGTGCGCACCATCGCCGACGGCGTGAAGCCCGGCGAATATGGTCGCAAGGAAGCCTTCCACGTGCATCAGGAACTGAAGAAAAAGGGCCCGGTGACAGTGCCGCAGGAATTCGTCTTCATGGACCGCGCGGCCATCGGTCTTGGCGGGGTGTTCCTGCATCTCGAGGCGCGGTTGAATTTCTACCAGTTGTTCAACCAGGCCATCGAGAATTTCTCCCTCGCCGAGGTCGAGAAAAAGCAGAAAAGGGCGCTGGCGGCGGTGCAGCTCGCTCCCTAAACTGCGGTGATGATCGCGCTTGAGCCGAATTCCATGCTACCCCCACCCGCGCCTGCTCCATTGGGTGGCGTCGCCCGCATGTCGCGCCGTGTGATGAACCTGGCGCAGCTGCTGCGGCAGTGTGCCCGGCGCTTTCCGCATCAGGTCGGGCTTGCCCATGGTGACGCTCAATGGACCGGGGCCGAAATCGACCGTCGCGTCAGCGCCATGGCGAG
>JANNFV010000657.1:0-1549 GCA_031380285.1 Hyphomicrobiales bacterium
TACTTCAGGACTCAAAGTTTTCTTTGCACCCACAAAGTTGAAGTCACCCTCAAGACCAACGACGAAGGAATTGATCTGGTAGTTGTAACCGCCCTGCAAGCCACCGGTAAACCCATCAGCCTTGATCGAGCGCGTGCCGAATGTGTTGGTGATCGCGCTCAGGGCAGGATTGAAAAAAGCAGGGTTCACCGCCGTCGTACGATCAAACTGTGCAGCGCTGTAGCCGCCGTTCACGCCAACGTAGAAACCTGTCCAGCTGAAAACCGGAGCTGCGGCAAACACCGGCGCAACCGTCTTGCGCGGGAGGTCAGCGGCGGAAGCGCCTGATGCAATGGTGAGCACCAGCAGGCTTGCTGTTGCAACAAGTGACTTTTTGAACATTTCAGATCCTGTAGGAAATGGGAGATATACAACCTCCCGTGCGAACTTCGATCCACTTCCGACCCACAATCAAGTCTGACAGGGCGACTTATCGCTCCAGATTATGATTCTTCAGGCACTCATGCGTCAAAATGTATCTGCTTCAATAGCAGACTAGACCGCCCTGTCGAGTCCGTGGCGGGAATGGGGCAGATTTGGGTGCGGAGTGTGGCTGAGAGGAAACAGCGCCGCACGTCCTTCTCCCCTGGGAGAAGGTGGTCGCCGGATGGCGACCGGATGAGGGAGAACCACTGAGGTCAGGGATTCTCCCTCATCCGACCCGCTTCGCGGGCAACCTGCCCCTACGGGGGAAGGACAAGCCCCTCACACGCCACCCGTCCCATAGGGTGGCTTGGGAATCGCCTGATGGGCCTGGCGCAATGCGGCGGACCAGCGTTCGCGCAGGTCGTGGAAATAGGGTTCGCCCGCCTCGATCCGACGGCGCACATCGAAGCCGATGGAATCCTTGCTCTGCACGACCAGATCCACCGGCAGGCCGACACCGAGATTGGAGCGCATGGTCGAATCCATCGAGATCAGGCCTAGTTTCAGCGCGTCGTACATGTCGGTGCCATATTGCACCGCGCGGTCGAGGATCGGCTTGCCGTATTTGTGCTCGCCGATCTGCAGGAAGCAGGTGTCCTGCGTCGCCTCGATGAAATTGCCCGCCTTGTAGAGCATGAACAGCCGCATGTGCTCGCCCTTGATCTGGCCTCCCAGCAGCATCGTCACGTCGAAGCTCGCGGCGTGCTGCTCCAGCGCGTTGCCGTCGATCTCGAAGACCTTGCGGATGGCCTTGCCCACGAACTGGGCCGCCTCGAACATGGTCGGCATGTCGATCAGGCGCTCGACCTTCTTCGTCTCAGGGTCCTTGATGCCCTCGCGCAGGTGCGAAACGATCGACTGCGTGACCGCGAGATTGCCAGCGGTACACAGCGAAAACAGCTTCTGGCCGGGCTTTTCGAACACGTGCAGCTTGCGGAAGGTCGCCACGTTGTCGAGTCCGGCATTGGTGCGGGTGTCAGCCATCATCACGAGGCCCTGATCCACCAAAATACCAACGCAATAGGTCATGCCCTGATCCATCAATCCCTGCTGTTCCCGGCGCTGTGATAGCGGCCCGCAGGAC
>JANNFV010000703.1:0-2481 GCA_031380285.1 Hyphomicrobiales bacterium
GTTCTTGATGCCAATGCAGAAACCTTCGCGAATCTCGATGATCTTGTCGACCAGCAAAAATGGGTAGCGATGCGGCAGCAGATGCATGATCCGCTGGATATCGATGGTCTCCATGGTCTTTGGAGCATCGGCTTGTGGCGCTGTTGCCTCGGTCATGGCGTCCCCTGCCCTTCGCTGCCTTCGTTCTTGCCGGTGGCGGCAGGAGCACTGGTGGTCCGGCCCTTGAGCAGGCGATCCAGCGCCGCCATGTCGCGGAACAGCTCTCTGATCGGCTTGGCCGGCGTGCCGCCCCAGCGCTCGCCGCGCGGCACATCGCGCCCTACGGCGGAGGTTGCGGCGATCTGCGCGCCCATGCCCACCGTTGCGTGTCCGATGACACCGGCCTGTCCGCCGATCACCACGAAATCCTCGAGCTTCGAGCTGCCCGCCAGCGCGACCTGCGCCACGATCACGCAATGACGGCCAATGGTCACATTGTGGCCGACCTGCACCATGTTGTCGATCTTGGTGCCTTCGCCGATCACCGTGTCGCGGTTCATGCCGCGATCGATGCAAGTGCCTGCGCCGATCTCCACATCGTCCTGGATGATCACCCGGCCGACCTGCGGCACCTTGAGATGTCCCTGCGGAGCCATGGCGAAGCCGAAGCCATCCTGACCGATGTTGCAGCCCGCGTGGATGATCACCCGGTTGCCGAGATGCGTGTGGGAGATGGCAACGTTGGGTCCGATGGCGCTGTCCCGCCCGATGGTCACGCCGGGACCGATCACGGCATTGGCGCACAGGATCGTGTTGGCGCCAATCTCGGCACCCGGCCCGACGATGACGCCGGGATCGATGACAACGCCCTGCTCCAGCCGCGCTTCGGGGTGCACGAAAGCGCCAGCGGAAATGCCCTTGGCACCAAACAGCGATTGCGGACGCATGGATTGCGGGAAAAACGCAGCGGCGACATGGGCGAAGGCCCTGTATGGCTCCTTCGACACCAGCACGATGGTGCCAGTTGCGATCTTGTCCGCGTGGCGCTGAGCGACGATGCACACGCCCGCCTTGGTGGCGGCGGCCTGGCCAATATACTGGACATTGTCGAGAAAGGTGATGCTCTCAGGACCCGCAAGATCGAGCGGTGCAATCCCATGGACCAGCATCGTGGCATCGGCGCCCTCGGGAAGGGCCATACCAGCGATCTCGGCAATGCGGGACAAGGGTAACGCCTGAGGCGGAGGAAAGAAAACGCTCACAGCTGGGGTCCGCCTATGAAGAAAGCCCGGCCTCAGGCCGGGCTTCCGCAAGAGTCGTCAGGATCAGAAGCTGCCGCCACCCGAGAAACGGAAGGCCTGCGTGCGGTCATACCGGCCCTTCGAAATCGGGAAGGAATAGTCGAAACGCACGGGTCCGATGGGCGACTGCCAGAGCAAGCCGAGACCGACGGACGAGCGTATTGCCTTCTCGTCCTTCACGTCAAGGCAAAGGCCCTGGGTCGTACCAGTCTGTATCGCCGTGACTTCCGCTGGCGAGCAACCTGCACCATTCACACCGATGGTTCTCGATCCGACAGTCACGAAGCGCTTGTGTCCAGCATAATTGAACACCGAGCCTGCATCAGCAAACACTGCGCCCCTCAGGCCAATTTCCTTGGGCAAACCAAAGATCGGGAACTGCAATTCAGCCGTCGCACCGAAATAGGTGGTGCCGCCGAGAGAGCCGGACTTCGCATCGTAGGCGACGTCCCGAGCACCGATGCCACCGGGAGCAAAGCCGCGGACAAGCGATGGACCGGGGTTGAAATGGTCCGTCAAGCGCAGGTTGTTGCCACCGAATGCCTGAATATGTCCACCCTGCGCCTTGAGCAGGCCGACCACATCGTCCCACACGGGATAATAGTAACGGACTTCACCAGTGACGCGGAAGAAGCGCGAGTCGCCACCCAGACCGGCCACTTCCGGCTTCAGTTCCGCGAGGATGCCGCTGGTCGGATTCTTCTTGTCGTCCAGTGAGTTGTAGACGAAGTTGATACCAGCAAGCGAAGTCAGGGTGGAGCCAGCAGCTTCCTTCACCGCCAGCGATGCTTCGCCATTCGACAAGCAACTGTTGAACTGGCTGATGTTCGGCACGACCGGCGTCAGCCCCGGAATTGGGACCGAGCAATCATTGTAAGGCTGCTTGTAGGAATTCGGGATCTTGATCGAAGTCTGGTAGATCGAATAGCGCACGCCAACACCGAACTCCTCGGTAATCGGCAAGCCGAAACGGATCGCTCCACCCGTCGTGCGGCTCTCGTAACGGCTCGTCTTGGTATTGTCCGTGTATTTCGTGAACACATCGAAGCCGGCGGACATGCGATAGCCCATGAAATACGGCTCGGTGAACGAGAACTCGACACCCTTGGACTTCTGACCCGTCGACACCGCGAGCTTCACGTATTGACCGCGACCCAGAAAGTTCTGCTCGGCAATCGACGCTTCGCCCAGCACACCGTCG
>JANNFV010000711.1:0-3164 GCA_031380285.1 Hyphomicrobiales bacterium
CTTGATGCCTTGCGGCGGCACCAGATCGAGGAACGGATCGTGGCTGGGGGGGGCCGCGAGATGCACCTTTTCCAGCACATTCTCGTATTGCTGCGGCCCGGTGATGGCGAAGACATTGGGATATTTCGCCGAAATCTCCTCGGGCTCCGCGCCCATGCAGCCCGTGACGATGACCTTGCCATTCTCGTTCATCGCCGTCCCGATGGCCTCGAGCGATTCCTGCTTGGCGGAATCGAGAAAGCCGCAGGTGTTGACGATGACGACATCGGCACCCGCATGCGACTTGGTCAGCTCATAGCCTTCGGCGCGCAACCGCGTGATGATGCGCTCGCTGTCCACCAGCGCCTTGGGGCAGCCCAGTGAGACAAAGCTGACCTTGGGCGCAGGACGCGCATCGGATGTTGGAACGGACATGCGAGGGCCTATAGCCGGGGAGGGGCGAAAGGGCAAAGGGCGAATGATTGGTGTCATTCCCGGTCGTAGCGAAGCGGAGAGGAAGGGAATCCAGTATTTTACGCTCGCAAACTGAACTGCCGTTGCTCTGGATCCCCTTCCCTCACTTCGCTCGCCGGGGATGACAACCAGCTTCACCCCTCCATGCGACAGCGGAAGTCGCAGCGGCTGGCACGAAATTCAGTGCATTCCAAGCCTCTGACCGGCCCGCAGAAACCGCAGAGGGTCAGTGGGATCCCCATCAATGCGGGTTTCATAATGCAGATGCGGTCCCGTCGAGCGTCCGGTCGAGCCGACACGGCCAATGACCGCGCCCTTTGGCACGGTTTCGCCGACATCGACATCGAGCACCGAGAGGTGGGCGTAGCGACTGCTGATGCCATTGCCGTGATCGATCTCGACCATGTTGCCGTAGCCGCCGGTATGGCCTGACTCGACGATTTTTCCGGCCGCAGTGGCTTTTACCAGGGTGCCGGAAGGCGCACGGAAATCAATGCCGGTATGCATGGCCATGCTGCGCGTGAAAGGATCGCTGCGGGTGCCAAACCCGCTCGTGGTCTCGTAGTCGGCTGGCATCGGGCGGGCAATCGGCAGGGTGCCGACGACCTTGCGCATGCGCTCGGTCTGCTGCACGGCGAACTGCACCTGCGCCAATTTATGCTCGAAGGGACCAGCGGCCCGGTTGGCGCTGATCGGCACAAGTGGACCGCCCTGGGCGGAGGTCTTGCCAGACGAGACGAACCGCGACGCATCAAGGCCGGTCTCGGCAAAAATCGCCGAGTATTTCTGGGCATTGCCCCGTGCCACGCGGTCCAGCGCATCGAGTGCGCGAATCTGCTGGCGCTCCATGCGATCCGCCGCGTCCCGGGCCGATGCCACGGCGATGGAGGCGGGCGCATCCATCATGCTGGAACGATCAAGAGCTTTTTCAGGCCCACCCATGTCCCGACCACCGGTCGCACGCGGCACGACACTGCGCAGCTCGAAGGCGTCCTGTGCCGGTGTCGGGCGCGTGTCAGCAGGCGCAAAGGCACGGACGGAGCCGGTGCTCAGCGGATCAGCCGCGCGGCTGGACGGGCGGGCCGGGGCAGCGCGCACACCGGCAAAGATCGGCTGTTCCGCGAGCGACGCCACGATGGTCTGGCGCGTTTCAAGCTGCGCCTGCCGCGACAGAAGCTCGTGCAGCTTCCCCTCGAGCGAATTCTGGTCGAGCAACTGGCGCGACGTCACCTTGTCGATCTGGTTGCGCAGGGCCGCGAGGCGGTCCTCGTAGGCGTATTGCATTTCTGTCTGCTGGTTCATCAGCTTCGCCAGCATTTCATCACGAAACACCAGATAGAGCGTCGCCGTCAGGTACCAGCCGAGCAGCAATGTTCCCAGAATGCCGCCCACCGTGGCCAGCCAGGGCCGAATGCTGATGATCCTGGGATTGGACCCCGATCCGATCACGATGGAGAACGGACTGGTGGTATTGGCAAAGGGCGAGGCTACAAGAACACGTGACGCCATGACTGAACCCAAACGCGACACTGACAGCGCGTGATCCAATCTTTAGACAGCATTAGGGTTAATACTTTGCAAAAAGCGGCTCGGATTTGTGTTTCCGCAAAGCAGCAATGGGCGCTCCCAGCCTCCTTTTCGGGTCAGTTCGGTGAGGCGTGGGAAAGCGTGGCAGAATCGGCGATTCTTCGTCATGGACGGGCTTGATCCGTCCATCCACGTCTTGATCCGCCCCCAAACGGGGATGGCCGCGTCAAGCGCGGCCATGACGTGCAGGCGTCAAGAGCCATCCAACCTCAGCCACCATGCGTCAGGGAAGGAAGCGCCGCTTCGATGGCTTCACGCCTGGGTTCCAGCCAGTCCGGCAGCATGAGCTTCTTTCCAAGCGTCTGGAGCGGCTCATCCACCGCGAAACCGGGATCATCCGTGGCGATCTCGAACAAGGTGCCGCCTGGCTCGCGGAAATAGACCGAACGGAAATAATTCCGGTCCACCTGCTCCGTCACCTGCAAGCCACGCAGCTTCAAGGCGCTGACCATCGCGGCTTGCGCGGCATCGTCGGCAGCGCGGAACGCCACATGGTGCACGGTTCCCGCGCCGGAATGGTGCCGCGTCACCCCGCTCGCATCCCTGACATCGATCGTGCTCGCCAGCCCGCCTTGCCCTGTCGTCCAGCGCGTTGTCTGGCCTTCCGTCGCCCCTTCGGCATAGCCCATGACGCTCAACACGGCACCTGTCACGTCGGGGAGGGGTGACCAGAGCGTGATGCCAGCAAAGCCGCGAATCGCGTGCTGCTCGGGAATGTCACCGTTCGACCAGTCCAGACTGGCGGCACCTGTGGCTTGCGCCACCAGTTCGAGCGTCATGCCATCAGGATCGCGGAAGGTGATGATCGTTTCGCCGAAACGCTGCACCGGCATCTCATGGGGAACGTGCCTGGCTGCCAGCCGGTCGAGCCAGAACGAGACAGCCGCGGGTGGAATAGCAAAGGAAGTTCCTGAAGCCTCGCCTGCGCCGCGCTGCCCTGGTTTGGCACCAGCCCAAGGAAAGAACGTCAGGATGCTGCCGGGCGAGCCCTGACCATCACCGTAGTAAAGGTGATAGGTGCCCGGATCATCGAAGTTAACGGTCTTCTTCACCAGCCTTAGGCCGAGGACATCGGTGTAGAACGCGACATTGCGGGCAGGATTGCCAGAAATGGCGGTGATGTG
>JANNFV010000004.1:0-4932 GCA_031380285.1 Hyphomicrobiales bacterium
ACGACGGGTGGCTGGCCTCCGCCGCCTGCGCCAGGGCGCGGCGCGGTGCCAGCTTGTCCAGGGGGGGGAGCGACAGGGAAAAGCGGCTTCAGCACAGCCAGGACCGGCTCCGGCAGATAGGTCTGCACCGAAGCCCAGTTCTTCGAGACGGTGTAGGCCCCCACGGCCAAAACACCGGCAATTGCGAGCTGTCCATACCAGCGCATGCGCTTGATCCTATGCAGATAAATGTATCGAATTAACGCTCTTTAAACCTTTACGCCCCGGAGTCGAGGCTGGATGCCCCAGACGGCCAGCAAACATCGGCAAGATGGTGAATCCGTTACAGGGCCGGTTTTGCTCCTGAAGCCTTGTGCATTTTGAAAACGCACCGATAACACCTTGATGACACCCGATCCGTCCGAACTCATATCCCGCTGCCTTGCTGTCAATGCCGCATTCGTGATCGTCACGGTGACGGAAACGGCGGGCTCGACACCGCGCGAGCCGGGAGCCACGCTTGCGGTGGCGGCAGACTCTGTCGCAGGCACCATCGGCGGAGGCCGACTGGAATGGGAAGCGATTGAAGCCGCACGGTGCATGCTGGACAAGGCCAGCAAGAACCGGACCATGTCTGTCACGCTCGGCCCGGACAGCGGCCAATGTTGCGGCGGGCGGGTGACCTTGCGGCTGGAATGCGGGACGCGGGGGCATCTTGCTGCGCTTCAGAAGCGGCAACAGGAGCAGCTGGCAATGCGCTCCCGCGTCTTCATTCACGGGGCGGGTCATGTCGGCAGGGCGCTGGCTGCCGCGCTGGCACCACTGCCCTTCAAGGTCGTGCTGGCCGACAGCCGGGTCGAGGAGCTTGATCTGGCGCGGGATGTGAAGGTAGAGCGCGTGCTGACGCAGACGCCCGTTGCCCTGGCGGAAGCTGCGCCGGCAGGCTCGGCCCATGTTGTCCTGACGCACTCGCATGCTCTGGACAGCCTGATTGCCGCTGCAGTGCTGGAGGCCAACACCGCGCGCTACCTCGGCATCATCGGCTCGAAAACCAAGAAGGCGCTGTTCCGCAAGGCCTTTCGCGCCGTGGGCATTCCTGAAGCACGCATCAAACGCGTGGTCTGCCCGATTGGCGGCCATGCCGTGAAGGACAAGCGCCCCGAGGTGATCGCCGCGCTTGTGGCTGCGGAGATCACCACAGCCCTGCTGGCGTGCGTGAATGGTCAGCAGAGAAAAAATGGTGGGTGATGAAGGATTCGAACCTTCGACCTGGAGATTAAGAGTCTCTCGCTCTACCAACTGAGCTAATCACCCTGATCGGACCGGCAAGGCCTTGCCCGAAACGACCAAGCGGGCCGAAGCCCGCTTGAGACGATGGGGCTGTTAGCACCGTGCGATTGAGGTGTCCAGTCCCAATCACCGATGCGCCTTTTGATGCTGGCAGCAAGAAACCGGCATGGCAAGTTCGTTCCGGTGAACCCCCATCGGCGATCTGCGCTCGACCAATCAGGCAACGTTCAACTCCACCACAATGGGGCAATGATCCGAGGCCTTCGGGCGGTCCCAGCCCACGCGGGGATAGCGTGCGCCTGCATGGCGTGCCGCGCGGTAGGGTTGCCCGTCGCGCAGGATCATCGGCCTGGTTCCGGCGTTGGCCGCAGCGACAGCGGGCGAGACGATGATGTGGTCGAGCTGGCTGTAGACATCATCCCTGGGGAAGTAGCTGGTCCAGCGGTCCGTTGGGTCGCTGATCCACTGGCAGACATCGCCGCCGAAGGGAGGTATGCCATCCAGCAGGTCTGCAAGGGCGCTGCGGGCGGGTTGGCCCGAGACGAGATCGGGCATCACGGCGGAGCCATCCACCTCGGTGAAGTCGTTCATGTCGCCGCAGACCGCCCAGTTTGCGGTGGCGAGACCCGCACCGAACCGTGTCTTGATGATCTGCTTCACCGCCAGCACCTCGGCACGGCGCATCGGATAGGTGAGTTCGCGGTAGGGCGGGTTGGCCTTGAGGTGGCAGATGAACACCGTGAAGGGATGCCCGCCCACATCGAGGCCCACTTCCAGGCAGTCGCGCCGGAAGATGCGGTCGTTTGGCGAGGGTTTCGGCAGGCCCTTGGCGCGGCCACGATCCTCCCACTCGTTCTGAAGGAGTTTCTCGACCTTGTCGCTCCAGGTGCCCGGTACGTCGTTGAAGGTGACGTGGGCGTGGGAGGTGACTGTGGTCACCGGCAGCTTCGACAGGAAGCCCACATCGATGCCGCGTCCATCATTGCCTTCGACAACGCGGTAATGGCGATAGAAATGGCGGGGCTCAGCTTCAGAGCGCACGAGTTCGAGCTGGCTGCGCAACCAGCGCGGGCCATTCTCGCCGCGCGATGCGGCCTCGCTGGCGAGCGCAGGCAGCTTCTGCTTGATCTCCTGCGCCACACGGGCGGCCAGCGTCTTGTGGACGTACTCGTCGCGGAACAGCCTGAGGGCTGCCTCGTTTTCCACCTCCTGCAGGCACATGAAATCGGCGTTGGTGTCGATCAGTGCCTGGGCCGTCAACTGACGCTCGTCGTCGGAAAGGGCGGCTTCCACGGTGCGCCGCACGGTCCGCGCCTCTGTCTCGTCATCGAAGACGAACATGCCGAAGCGGCGGTCGCTGGCGCGGCCACCCGTGATGTCGGGCGGGCGCGAGAACAGGTTCTCGATATTGAAAGTGGCAAGGCGAAAGGAGGGCATGGCGTCGGTCCTCATCGTGCCTTGAAGATGACGGGGAAATTTTCCGCGCCGATGCTCTTGCCGTCGCACATCATGCGCGAGCGCAATTCGATCAGCTCGAAGGTGCCGTCCTCTGTCACGCGGTGGCGTTCCAGCGTGCCGCAATCCTTGCCGTTTCCTTCGGTGTTGATGCTCGACACGATGCGAGCCTTCATGTCCCATTTGGGGGACTTCAGCGGATAATCACCCGGTCCGCGGTTCTCGCCCTTGGGAAACTTGAAGGGCAGGAAAGTGTATTGCTTGGCAGGGTCGGTCACATAGACCAGGGCAAAGACGAAGGTCCGGCCATCGGCGAATTCCCCGCACGGCACCTGCCAGATCGCTGATTCTTCCGACATCTGGTAGCCGAAAACCGGCACCTTGCGATCAAAAGCCTCGCAGCCAAACTGCTTCGTCATGGCCTGTGTCATGACACGGGGAACCTGCTCGGGGCGCACGGTATAGCGCTCGAACATGCCCGCCATGTCGTTGTTGGTGGCGGGCGGCGGCGCATCGGAACGCCGGGCGGGGGCCGCCTTGGGCGGGGTGACCGCCGCGGGTGTGTTGCAGCCTGCGCCACCCTTGACCGATGCGCGAAACACCTGGCGGCCGCGCATGATGATGCTCATTGTGCCACTCTCGATATCGATGGCCTCGCCCTCTTCATCCGCGAGCTTCAGGTCGAGGACCACGAAATCATCCGAGTTGCCGATCCTGTAGAGCTGGTAGGCAAACAGGGCGTAACCGGGGCTCTTGCCGCCGGTTGCCACGCGGGTCAGCGTCACGGCTTGTCCGGCAATCTTGATGCGGGCGGGCTGGCGGGTGTGGTTCTTGCCGGTCAGAACCTCGTGGAAAAGGATGGCGTATTTGTCCTTGTCCGGATCGCGGTTGGCCTGCCAGAGCGTGACGGAACAGCCCTTGGAGCGGTCCACCTCGGAGGTTTCGAACAGCTTGAGATCAATCTCGGGCTGGGCGGCGGGCGGGCTGGCGGTTTGGGCACTTGCCCCGCAGGCCGCAAGGCCGATACCCGTCGTGACAAGTCCGGCCATCACCATGCGCCATGCCGACCGGATGTTCATGCTGTCGTTCTCCCCTGGGCCGATAGGCACCCGGGCTGAAGGATGGCAGATCGGGCAGCCTTTGAGAAGGCCGGGAAGTAACCCTAACCGTGTGCTTCCGTTGTCCGGTGAGGATGGTTCGCGCTATCAGGCACCATGCCCATCGAGCCTGTCAGAGACTACCGCGCCCTTGATGCCTTTCGCTTTCTGGCGGCGGCGATGGTGGCTGTGGGCCATTTCAACGATGGCTTCCGTCTTGGACTGGAAGCCTACACACCGCTGGCGCTGCGCTTCGGCCTGTTCGTCGATTTCTTCTTCATCCTGTCCGGTTTTGTCATCGCGCTGAACTATGACGGGCGCATCGGCAACCGGTCGCAGTATGGCGATTTTCTGTGGCGCCGGTTTGCCCGCCTGTGGCCGCTGCACCTGGCGGTGCTGGTGTTCTTCGGTGTGCTTGGCCTGGTGGGCCATCTCTCCGGCTACACGTTCAACTATCCCGAGACGATGAAGCTTTCGGGCTTGCCCTGGAACCTGCTGCTGCTGCACGCCTGGGGTCCGGTCTGGCATCAGTCTTTCAACGTGGCGTCCTGGTCGATCTCGGCCGAGATGTTCGTCTATGCACTCTTCCCGCTGCTGGCCTGGCAGGCCCGGCGCTTGCCATTGGCCGCCAACCTGGCGCTGGTGGCCGCCATCGTGCTGCTGCTGATGCTGGCACGCAACGCCAGCGGCCTGCGCCCTTGGTATCAGGCGACCTATGATCTGGGTGCGTTGCGGGCGGTGCCGTCCTTCCTGCTGGGTGTGATCATTCACCGCGCTGCTGTCGGGGGCGGTCACGCCTTGCGGGTCACATGGCCGATGGCGCATGGCGTTTTCGCCGCAGCGCTGCTGGCCATGCATCTTGATGCACCGGCGGAAGCGGTGATCGCGCTCTTCGGCCTGTTCGTGTTCGCTGCGGTGAAGGCCGAGGACGCCCAGCCTGACACCTGGCTTGCTGGCCCGGTGTGCCGGGATTTCGGGCAGGCCTCCTACGCGCTCTACATGGTGCATATGCCGATGATGACCTGCGGCATGGTGATTGCACGCCGGACTACCGGGCTGGGCGGCGTGAGCGGCTGGCTCTTCGCCACGGTCATTCTGACGGTGGCAGTGC
>JANNFV010000055.1:0-24810 GCA_031380285.1 Hyphomicrobiales bacterium
ACATGGGCGCGTGAGGCCTTCTCCTGCTCCGTGCGCGGCTCATCGGGCAGCAGGCTGAGAGCGTGCTTCAGATCAGCCTCGGCCAGCGGCCATTGCTTGTTGCGCTCATAGGCAATGCCGCGCCCGTAGAACAGGCTCCAGAAGTTCCGGTCATTGCGATCCACCAGCGCGATCGCCTTGCTGGAAGCCTCGATGGCTTCGGGCCAGTTCTTGGCAGCGCGCTGGATGCCCGAGACAGTGTCATGCAGCGTCACCTCGAACGGATTCTTGGCGATGCGCTCGTCCAGCAGCTTCAGCGCCTCGGGCGTGCGCTTCGCCTCGTTCAGGGTCAGGGCGGACCGGATGACGGTCCGGACCTTGATGCCGGATTCCTCCGGTACGCGGTTGAACAGTTCCACCGCGCGGTCATATTGCTTCAGCTGCTCGAAATTCTCGGCCAGCGAGATCAGCACCATGTCGTTCTCGCCATGCAGGTGGTTGGCGAGTTGCAGGTAGATCAGCGCGATCAGTTCCGCGCCGCGCCCCCGGCCCCCGACATCGGACGCGGTGTAGAGCACCTCGGCTGCGCCTTGCGGGACATTCTGCACCAGAGGCTCCGGCGTGCCGCCCTCATCGACGATCTTCTTGACGGTTGCGATGAACGGCACGTTGTTCGGTTTTTCCGCCAACCGGCCATAGATCGCCTTCGCGGTGTCGCGGTTGCCATGGCGGGCCTCGAAGCGTGCGTAGGTATCGGCAAGGCGGATGGTGTTGATATCCAGTTCGTAAGCCGCCTTCAGGCGCTTGGCGGCTTCGCGCTTGTCGCCCGCCACATCGGCCATCATGCCACCGTAGAACAGGCGATAGACCGCCAGTTGCGGATCGGTGAAACGATCCACCGTTTCCAATGCCTTCTTGAGGTCGCCGCTGCCCACATGGGTCCAGCCCACCAGCAAGGCGGCGCTGAGATCAGCATTGCGCCCGCGCCCACCAGCCTTCAGGAAACTGTTGCGCGCCGTCTGGAACTGCCGGTTGCGCAGGGCCCGCACGCCCATCGTCAGATGCGCCAGCGCATTGTTGGCATCGCGCTGCAACACCCGCTCGGCCAGCCTGAAGGCATCATTGTAGGAGCCATCCTGTACCGACGACACGAATGCACGCTCCAGCAATTCGGCGTTGCGGGGATCTTCCCGCAGGGCCTCGCGGAAGTAATGTGCGGCAGCCCGCGCATCGCGTGCGTTGTCGGCAGCAAGCGCCGCGAGAAAATTGCCGGACGAGGTTTCCGCGGCACTGAGCGACGGGCTGGTGCTTTTGGCCTGGGCCGCAGCGGGCAGGGCCAGCAGCGAGGTGCCGACGGCAAGCATGAGCAAGCGGAGAGACAACCTGGCGGTGGCGCGAAAGCGTTCTGTCACGTCGTGGCCTTGCTTGAGCAGGAGGAAGAGGGAATCGCGGGACAAAATGAACGCAATGGCGCGTGACGGCAAGTTAAGTTGGTCAAACATCGCGTCTTTTCGCCAGATGCACGCGGATGTGAAGCCCTGTCCATCGACAATGAGGCAAAGCTTTGGCATTTTCGCTTCACTCGGCTGGAATGGTCCGCTGCATCAATCTGAGGAGGTGCCTTCTTGTTTCTGAAAAAACTGATCGTTGCTGCGTTTGCCTTGTTCGCGCTGACGGCCTTTCCGGCCATGGCGCAGCAGGTCGAGTTCGATATCTTCGACAAATCGGACTTCAGCAAGCAGCTCGCCACCAACCAGCCCGTGATCGTCCACGTCAACACGACGTGGTGACCGGTCTGCAAACGCCAGGTCCTGGCGTTGGACGAACTCCGGAAACAGCCGGAATATGCGAAAATCAGCTTCCTTCGCCTCAACTTTGATACCGAGGCGGAGTTCAAGACGCTCTACAAGGTGCCTGTCCGCTCCGTGATCATGGTGTTCAAGGGCGGCAAGGAAATAGAGCGCATCACCGCCAATGGCGACAAGGCCGCCATCGAAGCGCTGGTGCGCAAGGCGTTGTAGGCAGTGGTCAAGGCCGCCCTTCAGGCCGGAGAAAACCCGCAGGCCAGACGAGCCGCAGCGGTCGCTTCTCCGGCCAGCAGTGCGATCAAGTGTCCCGCCACTCCGGGCGACGCACAACCCATTGTCATGCCAGCCGTATAGACCGTGGACAGGCCGTGCGGTGCGGGCAGGTCCGCAACCAGCCGCACGCCCTGGGTCGCCACGATTTCCGTTGCCTGCGTGCAGCCGATGGGCTGCTGGTCTTTTGAAGCGGCGAGCGCCCGCATCGCCGTCGCGCCATTCGGAAACAGCCGCAGGCGCGGCGTCAGGGCCTCTGCGATGCCCAGTTCCTGCAGCACCCTGCGAAAGTGGATGCCGGCGGTGGCCAGTTCCGGATCGGGACAGTAGATCGCATCTGCCGCCATGAGGGCGGAGCGCAGGGCAGTGCTGTCGCCGATGTCGGGCGCGGGGTCGCCTTCTCGCACCGCAATCGATGTCGCGATGCGACCGATATCCCGGAGGCTCGACGGGTCGATGATCGCGGCCTCGCCGAGTTCCTGCAGGATCGCGGCGGTGAGGATGACGACATCGGGCCGTTCGCCGCCAAGCAGGCGCTGGCGCATGCCGCCGACCGCGCCATAGTCACCCGCGATGGTGCCCCCCGTCGCCGTGGCGAAGGCTGGCGTGACGGCGTTGGCCAGGCCGTGGGCCGCGCCTCCGCCGAGAATGCGCAATGTGATCATCACTTCCTCCATGGCGGCGGGAGTGCGCCCGTCCGCTCACCGCGAACTCCAGAGACACTGCCATCCCGTCACCGGCCTGTCGCGCCCTCACTGGGCCTTGATGTTCGCGGACTCGATCACCTGTTTCCATTTGGCGATGTCTGCCGTGATGTAGGCCCCGAATTGCTGCGGTGTCAGGCTGACGGCGACAGCGCCTTGCCTGGCCCAGGCGTCCTTGATGTCGGGCCGGGCCTGGAAGCGGCGAATCTCGGCATTCAGCAGCTCCACGATCTCCTGTGGCGTGCCCGTGGGTGCCAGAAGGCCGAGCCAGATCGTCGCCTCGAAGCCGGGAACACCGGCCTCTGCCACCGTCGGCAGATCCGGCAGGATGGCGGATCGCACGCTGCCCGTGGTCGCCAGCGCCCGCACCTGGCCGGCGTTGATCGTCGATGTCATGGTGGTGACGGCGTCCATCATCATCTGCGCGTGGCCGCCCAGCACCGAGTTGCGTGAATCGCCGCTGTTGCGATGCGGCAGATGCACCATGTCGGTGTGGGTCATGGCCTTGAAGTTTTCGCTGGCCAGATGATACGGCGTGCCATTGCCCGATGAGGAATAGGTCAGAGCGCCGGGCTTGGCCTTAGCCAGGTCGATGAACTCTTTCAGCGTCCTGGCCTCGACCGAGGGATGCACGACGATCACCAGGTCGGAGGCATTGATGGGAGCGACAGGCACGAAAGCCTGGGTGAGCACATAGCCCCGGCTCGGCAGCAATGTCTCGTTGGCGGTGTGGGTGTTGGACATCAGCAGCAGCGTATAGCCGTCCGGTGCCGCGCGCGATGCCTCCGTCGTGCCGATCACGGCACCCGCGCCCGGCTTGTTCTCGATGATGAAGTTCTGCTTCAGCACTTCCGAGAGATGCAGGCCGATGGCACGCGCATAGATATCGGCGGGTCCGCCAGGGCCGAAGGGAACGATAATCTTGACGGGACGGTTGGGATAACCCTGGGCCATGGCAGTGCCGCAAGTCATGATTGGAGCCACCATGATTGGAGCTGCAAGCCCGAGCATCAATCCAAATCCGACGAAAGCGCGCCGCATCACCATGGCTGTTTTTCCCTGTTCACCATCACACCCTCGACGCCGCACCAGCCGGGCTTTCAACCACCATCGACGCGGCCGATCTTGCGCACGGCCTCGATCAGCCGTTTTGAATCGCTGTCCATGAAGGCGGCGAATTCGGGCTGGTCGAGATAGGCCGGGGGCGATCCGGCGGCTTCGAAAATCCGGCGTGTCTCGGGGTCGGCCATCGCCTCGCGCATGGCCTCGCGCAGCCGTGTCACGATCTCTGGCGGCGTGGCACGCGGCACGAACAGGCCGCCCCAGATATAGAACTCCACATCCGCAAAGCCCAGTTCCCGGAAGGTCGGGACATCCGGAAAGGACGGCACCCGTGCCGCCCCGAAATTGGCCAGCACGCGGATTTTGCCCGCATCCGCCTGCGGCTTGAGCACGCCGGGCGCCGAGGCCAGGGCCTTGATCTGGCCGGACAAAAGATCGTTCAGGGCCGGTCCTGCGCCCCGATAGGGCACGTGGTTCAGCTTGATACCTGCGCTGCCCGTGAACATCTCCATCGAGACATGCAATGTGCCGTAAGGGCCGGACGAGCCATAGGCGATTTCGCCGGGCCGCTTGCGGGCATCCGCGATCATGTCCTGCACGGAAGTCCAGGGCGTATCGGCAGACACCGCCAGCAGGGTCGGATCGGCCAGCACCCGCGCAATGGGGATCAGCTCGCCGGTTTCGTACTGTGCCTGTCGCCCCATGATGCGGTCGGCCTCGGGCAGCACGGCGAGCGACGACAGGGTCATCAGCAGCGTATGGCCGTCATTGGCCCCACGCGCCACGGCGGCATTGCCCAGCGCCCCGCCTGCACCACCCCGGTTGTCCACCACCACGGGCTTGCCCAGGATGCGCTCGAACGCCTTGGCGATCGGCCGTGCCGCCAGGTCGCCCTGCCCACCGGGCGGGAAGGGCACGACCATCTTCAGGTTCTGCGTCGGCCAAGCCCCTTGGGCCCGGGCCTGGGGCAGGCTGGTCAGCACCAGCGCTCCCGTGGCACCGCTGAGAAATTGTCTGCGCTTCATGCTTTCCTCCCAGAACAGCTCAATGGCAGTCTTGATGTCTATCCGACGGGGTTTTCCAGGACGCCAAGCCCGGATATCTCGATCTTCACACGGTCGCCCTTCTTCAGGAAACGCGGCGGGGAAAAGCCGATGCCCACGCCCGCCGGAGTCCCCGTCGCGATGATGTCGCCAGGCAGGAGCGTGACATAGCGCGAGATCGTGCTGATCAGAACAGGAATGTCGAAGATGAGATCGGCCACGGACTGGTCCTGGCGCAATTCGCCATTGACCCATGTCTTCAGATGAAGCGCCCGTGGATCGCCCGCTTCATCTGCCGTCACCACCGCTGGCCCCATCGGGCAGAAGCCGTCGATGCCCTTGCCCAGCGCCCATTGCCGGTGCTTCTGCTGCAGCACGCGCGAGGTCACGTCATTGACGATGGTGTAGCCGAAGACATGCGCCATCGCCTTCGCCTGGGTGATCCCCCTGCCGCCCTTGCCGATGACGACGGCCAGTTCGCCTTCGTAATCCACCGAGTTGGTATCATCGAGATGCGCAGGGATGGTGTCGCCCGGACCGCAGACCGAGGTCGTCTGCTTGGTGAAGACGACCGGCGCTTCGGGCACCACCTCCTTCGCCGTGGCATCAAAGCCGCTGCTCGCGAATTCCTTGGCGTGCTCGTGGTAGTTCTTGCCGACGCAGAAGATGTTGCGGACGGGGTGCGGAATGGGTGCCAAAAGCCGAACGGCGCCGACCGCGACAAGCGGGGCCTTGCCAAGGGAGCGCGACAAGGTCTTCAGTGCCGGGCGGCCCATGGCGGCGACGGTTGCCACACCGGCATGAGGGCCGAGCAAGGCCGTCAGATCCCTGATGCCCTCGGCCACGAGCGCGCCCAGGCGCGGTGAGGCGGATGTGTCGGACCTGGGGCGATAACTGACGAGCTTCATGATGACATCCTGGGCGGTCGATGGTGGGAAATGCGCCACCGCACCGGCACGTCATGCCAATAGCAGTTTCATGAAGCGACGCAATTCGGCAATCGCGCCATTCAGCGTTCGCGCAGGGCCTGCTGCTGCATGCGGGTCATCGGCTTGGTCAGATAGTGCAGCACGGTTTTCTGGCCTGTCTTGAGTTCGACTTCGGCCACCATGCCGGGAATGATCGGCAGGTCGCGGTCGCGGTATCTCAGCCCGCTGGCCAGCGTCCGCACGCGGATGATGTAGTAGGTCTCGCCCTTGTCCGTGGTGATGCTGTCGGCTCCGATATGCTCCAGCCGTGCTGGCATGCCGCCATACACGGTGAAATCATAGGCCGAGAGTTTCACCATGGCATCGAGGCCTGGCCGCAGGAAGGCGATGTCCTGCGGACGCACCTGCGCCTCGACCAGCAGGGTGTCGTCGATCGGCACGATCTCCACCGCGCTGGAACCGGGCTGGATCACCTGTCCGAGCGTCGTGACATGCAGGCTCTTGATGATCCCGTTCACGGGCGAGGTCATGTCGGTGCGGCGCACGCGGTCCTCGTTGTTGCGCATGGCCTGGGTGAGGCCGGCCAACTCGCTGTCGGCCTGGGAGAGCTTCGCCAAGGCTTCGCTGCGCAGCGACTGGCCCTTTTCGGCCCGTCGATCCCGCGCCTCGGCCAGTGCCGATTCGATCCTTGGCAGCGCCAGTTCCGCGCCGCTCAGCAGGCCTTCGGTTTCCACCACCTTGGCCTCGGCCCTGAGGCCCTCGATCCGCGCCGCCGCGCCTGAACTCACCAGGGGGCGGATCAGATCCTGCTCCCGTCGGGCCAGATTGAGCGTGGCCTTGAGGCTGGTGATCTTGGCTCCTGTCTCGATCACCTCCTGCTCGCGCTGGCGAATCTGCAGGTCGAGCGCCGACAAGGCGCTCTCCATCTCGCGGCGACGGCTTTCGAACAGCGCCAGTTCATTGGCGACGAGGTCGGGCCTGCGCTTTGCGATCTCGGCAGGAAATTCCGGCTGCGTGCCTTTCAATTCGGCATCGAGCCGGGCCATCAGCGCAGTGATTCCCGCAGATTTTTCGCGCGCCTCAGCCAGTTGCGAGCCGGCCACCACGGGATCGATGGACAACAGCAGATCACCCTGCTTCACCTGCTGGCCTTCACGCACGGCAATGGCGCGGACAATGCCCCCTTCGAGGTTCTGGACCACCTGGATCTTGCGGGCCGGGATCACCTTGCCCTGTCCCACGGTAAATTCCGTCATCACGGCCTGAGCCGCCCAGCCGATGCCAACGACCACAAGCCCGACGAGCGCCAGGATGCTGACATGATAAAGCCGACGCGGCGGTTCCAGCAGATCGGCGCTGACGGCTGATGGCAGGCCGAGCGGGCGAGACTGGGGCAGGACAGCCGTTGGTGCATCCGCCACGACAGGCGGCAATCCGGAGGAGGAGGGGGTGGTGAGGGTCATGCCACGGCTCCCGCTGAAGCCCGCTGCGGGGCACGTTGCGGTGCCAGCGCCGCCAACACCTCGGCCTTGGGGCCATCATGCAGCTTGACGCCCCGGTCGAGGACGATGATGCGATCGACGATGTCGAGCACGGCAGGGCGATGGGTGACGATGACGAGGGTCATGCGGTTGCGCCCGACATGGGCGGCGATGCGCGACAGGAGCGTGCTCTCCGTGCGCCCGTCCATGGCTCCGGTCGGCTCGTCGAGCAGCAGCACCTGCGGTCGTTGCACCAGTGCTCGCGCCAGGGCGAGAGCCTGGCGCTGCCCGCCGGAAAGACCCTGCCCGCGCTCTCCGATGGGGGTGTCGAGGCCCTTCGGCAGGCGCGTCACCCATTCGGCGATGCCGGACACGTTCACGGCTTCCAGCATGTCCTTGTCGCTGGCGCGCGGCGCGTGGATCAGGATGTTCTGGCGCAATGTCCCCCGGAACAGCATGGCGTCCTGCGGCACATGCGCGATGGCGCGGCGCAGCACGGCCGGATCGAGATGATCGACAGCAATCCCGTCCACCAGCGCCTGGCCCTCGCGGGGCATCAGCAAGGCCGGGAACAAGCGCAGCAGCGTGCTCTTGCCGCTGCCGATGGAGCCCAGGATCGCGATCCGCTCGCCGTGGCGTGCGGTCAGGCTGACATTCTTCAGCACCGTCTCGCTGTCCTCGCCGTAGGCGAAGCTGACATTGTCCAGCGCCAGTGAACCATGGATGCGCTCTGCCGCCACGAAGGAGCGGCCTGCTTCCCGCTCCTGTGGCGCTTCAAGCACGGGCTTGAGCGCGTTGTAGGCTTGCCGCGCCTGAAAGGCCCGGGTCAGCAGCAGGGCCACCTGTCCGACCGGTCCCAGGGCACGGCCCGCCAGCATGATGCCGGCAATCAAGGCACCGGTGGAGATCACCCCGGTGAGCACGAGATGCGTGCCATGCAGCACCATCAGCACCGTCACCAGCGATTGGCTGGCCAGGACGACGTTCGTTGCGAGATTGGTGAGCTTGCGGATCTCGGTCGAGATGCGGATGCCGTCCGCAGTCGCGCGTTCCCAGCGCTCCGCCGCCCAGCTTTCCGCACCCAGCGACTTCAGCGTTTCAAGCCCCACGAGCACCTCGACCGCAACCGCATTGCGTTGCGCCATGTCGCGGAACTGCTCCTGCATCATGCTGGAGAGACGCCGCTGGATCAGCAGGCAGGCGATCAGCGTCAGGGGTGCCATGAGGGCGGGGACCAGCACGAGAGGGCCAGCGACGAGGTAGATCGCCACGAAGAAGGCGATGGCGAAAGGCAGGTCGCCGAAGGTCGTCAGCGTCAGCGACTGGAAGAAATCCCTGAGCGATTCGAATTCCCGCAAGGTGTTGGCCTGGACGCCGGTCGAACTCGGCGCGGGATTGAGCCGCGCGCCCAGCAGCCGGGCGAAGAGGCTGTTGGACAGCCGCACATCGGCGGCGCGTCCCGTGACATCGATCAGGTCGGCGCGCAGCGTGCGCATGAGGAAATCGAAGCCGATGGCGAGCAGCGCACCGATCGAGAGCGCCGCGAGACTGTCCAGCGCCGCGTTGGGGATGACCCGGTCATAGACGTTCATGGTGTAGAGCGGCAGTGCCAGCGCCAGGAGGTTGAGCGCCACGGTCACCAGGACCACGTGGCCATAGCTCACGCCGCTGCCCCGGAAGGCCTGGCTGAACCAGCGCCGTGCCGTGGTGGCGGCAGGGATCGGCTGCGGCTCGAAACGCTCGCTCACCGGGCGCAGCCGCAACACCTGTCCTGTCGCGACCTTCTCGAGGCCGCCCACCGGCACGGCCCGCGCCGGATGGTCGGAACCGGGAATCTCGACCACGACATGGCGATCCGCGCCCTGGCCCTCGATTCCCGTGGCAATCAGCACCGAGCCGTTCTTCATCGGCAGGACCAGCGGACAATCATGCGCCGCAAGGCTGCTGATGGAACGCTCCAGGATGTCCAGGGACAATCCGGCGCGTTCGGCCGCCTGGTCGCAATGCGCCAGCGGAAGACGACCGCGCACCAGCGGCAGGCCCGCAGCAATGCCCTCGATCGGTCGCGCCAGCCCATAGCGTCGCGCCATATCCGCGATGGCCAGGACCAGAGGGTCTGCCGCGGGTGCGGGTGATGCACCGTTCAGCTTCGCTTCGATCTGCTCGACCATCGCCTGATGAGGGGTTTGACCCGTCATGCCATCCAGCCTTTCGGACCCAGGCAAACCACCCGGGCCACGCCCGAACCATGGCGAAACATGGTTAAGGGGGCGTCAATTTCCAGCAGATGTCAGAGGTTCAGAGCGCTCCTTGCGGGCGACGCACGGGCTCGCCCGAAGGCCAGCTGGCTTCCTCGGGCGGATTGATGCCAAGCGCGGGCAACAGGCGGCCGATGCCGGCCAGCACGCGGAAGACGCTGTAGCGGCCCGAGAATTCCTCGGTGACCATATTGGTCTGCGAAATGAACATTTCGTTCTGGATATCGAGGATATCGATCAGCGTGCGCTGGCCCAGTTCGTATTGCTGAATATAGCCTTCAAAAGCCAGACGGTTCTGCTCAAGTTGCCTGCCAAGGGCGGTCCGCCGCGCTTGTGCGGTCTGGATGGCGCTCCAGGCAAACCGCACTTCGCGCTCGACGACCCGCCGGGCGTTTTCCGCAGCGTCGCGGGCTTCGTAGCTGCGCTCGCGGGCTTCGGCCACGCGGGCCGTGTCGATGCCGCCGCGATAGAGGTTCTGGCGCAAGACGAGCGAGGCCGAGGCATCCACCCGTGAACGGTCACGGTTGTAGAGGCCTGCATTGGCATCAACGCCGACCTGGGCGTCGAGGCGTGGATAAAACCGCGATCTGGCGGTATCGATCGAGGCCTCTGCCGCCCGCGTGTCCGCCAAAGCGGCCACCACGGAAGGCGCGATCTGCACGGCTTCCGCTACGGCATTCTCGACCGTGCGGGGCAGGGCATTCACAGGCGCACGCACCGCTTGCAATTTGCCCGGTGCCTTGCCCACGACGGCACGGTAAAGCGTGTCGGCATCACGAAAACGCGACTCGGCTTCGGCCAGGAAAGCTCTCGACGATTCCACCCGCGCCGTTGCCACGTTGATGTCAACGGGCGAGCCGCCACCGCCGTCGCTGCGAATGCGGACCCGCCGGAGAATCTCCAGGTGTCCAGCCACGTTGCGCTTGGCGACTTCGACCACCGAGCCGGACCTCTGCACTTCAAGATAGGCCTGGATGGTGCGTAGCGCGATGGAATTGGCCGTATCAGCCACGCGGCTGCGGGCGGAGTTGACACGCTCGCCCTGGCGCTTGCGCTCGCTCTGGCCTTCGAAACCGTCAAACAGGTTCTGGGTCAAGGTGACGCCACCATTGGCCCGGTCACGGCCCGTCCGGCGGGTCTCGCGCCCCGGACGCGAATCCGGAATGTCGCCATTCTTCGCGCCAGCAGTCGCCGAAAGATCGACGGTTGGCCGGTTCAGGCCCTTGGCAGCTTCAAGTTCCTGGTCGATGGCACGGCGATTGGCGCGGATCGACCCGAGTTCAGGGTTGGCACCAACCGCTTCGCGCACAACGCTGGTCAGTGATTGGGCTGTGACAGGTGCGGAAAAACCAGCCACAGACACTGCAAAGCCGGATGCCAAGAGCACCCGTTTCAGCATGCCTAGAATGGCTTTGCCGGTTTGCATAAATTTCAATCCACCCGCGAATCAGGCGTGCGTTATTGCATAGATGCAACCTGCCCGTCGATCAGTGCTAACGTTGGGTAAGCAGACTGTCCATCCGCCTTGGTCACAATGAAGGTGCTTGGAACGCAGGCCTGTGAATGAGTGGAGATATTGTCACACCACCAGGTTCCCGTTGGCACGCATCGTCACCAGATCGAGGCCCGTGATGCCCTGCAACGTGAGGACAGTCGTCGTGAAGTTTGCGGTTCCCGTCACGTCAATGCGCAACGTGGTATTGCCGCCGCCGGTCTGCAGGTTGACGTAGTTGTTGATCGTCGCGGCACTGTAGGTGTAACCCGGGATGAGGGCGTCGATGTCCAGCACGTCGCCGCCGATACCGGCGGTGAAGCCATTGATCTGATCGACGGCCGTCACGTCGCCTGCCAGATACCGGAACGTGTCTATACCCGCGCCACCGTCGAGCGTGTCCGCGCCCTGGCCGCCCATGATCAGGTCATTGTCATTGCCGCCCGAGAGGCTGTCATTGCCCGTTCCTCCGGTCAGCGTGTCGTCGCCGTCGCTGCCCGAGAGCGTGTCATTGCCAGTGCCACCGGTGATGACGTTGGCGAGCGTGTTGCCCGTGCCGGTGAAATTGCCCGCACCGGTATAGGTCAGGTTCTCGACGTTGGTGAGGGCGGCGATGGATTGCGTCGTCAGCGTGGTGCGGATTTCATCGGTGCCACCACCTGCAAGTTCCGTCACCACATCGCCCGCATTGTCGACGGTGTAGACATCATTGCCTGCACCACCGATCATCGCATCGGCACCGGTCCCACCATCCATCGTATCGTTTCCGGTGCCACCGGTGATGATGTTGGCGAGCGTGTTGCCCGTACCGGTGAAATTGCCCGCGCCGATGAAGGTCAGGTTCTCGACATTGGTGAGGGCAGCGATGGATTGCGTGGTCAGCGTGGTGCGGATTTCGTCCGTGCCACCACCCGCAAGTTCCGTCACCACATCGCTCGCATTATCGACGGAGTAGACATCATTGCCCGCCCCGCCGCTCATCGTATCGGCACCTGTGCCACCGTCCATCGTGTCGTTTCCGGTGCCGCCTGTGATGACGTTGGCGAGCGTGTTGCCCGTGCCGGTGAAATTGCCCGCACCGATGAAGGTCAGGTTCTCGACATTGACGAGGGCAGCGATGGATTGCGCCGTCAGCGTTGTGCGGATTTCGTCCGTGCCCTGGCCTGCAGCCTCGACAACGGCATCGGTCGCGCTGTTGACGAAATAGACATCGTTGCCCAGGCCTCCGGTCATGGAATCGTTGCCCAGGCCCCCGTCCAGCGTATCGTTGCCGTCGCTGGCGTTGAGCGTGTCGTTGCCGGAGCCTCCCGTCAGAATGTTGTCGAGTGCATTGCCCGTGCCGGTGAAATTGCCCGCGCCGATGAAGGTCAGGTTCTCGACGTTGGTGAGGGCAGCGATAGATTGCGTGGTCAGCGTGGTGCGGATCTCGTCTGTGCCCTGGCCTGCCGCCTCGACCACGGCATCGGTCGCGCTGTTGACGAAATAGACATCGTTGCCCAGGCCTCCGGTCATGGAATCGTTGCCCAGGCCGCCGTCCAGCGTGTCGTTGCCGTCGCTGGCGTTGAGCGTGTCGTTGCCAGAGCCGCCGGTGATGACGTTATCGAGGGCATTGCCCGTGCCGGTGAAGTTGCCTGCGCCGATGAATGTCAGGTTTTCGACATTGGTAAGCGCGGCTATCGATAGCGTGGTCAGCGTGGTGCGGATTTGGTCCGTGCCCTGTCCGGCAGCCTCGACCACCACATCGCCAGCGTTGTCGATGATGAAGACATCGTTGCCCAGACCACCCACCAGGGAGTCGATGCCCAAACCACCGTCCAGCGTGTCATTGCCATCGCCACCGTTCAGCGTGTCGTTGCCGCCGCCACCGCTGAGTGAATCATCGCCTGTGCCACCGGTGATGCTGTTCGCGCCGCCGTCGCCCGTCCCGGTAAAGTTGCCCACACCGCTATAGCTGAGGTTCTCGATGTTGCTGAAGCTGGCAAGGGACAGCGTGGCCAGCGTTGTCCGGATTTCATCCGTGCCTTCACCCGCCGCTTCGATCGCCGCGTCACCCACGTCATCGATAAGGAAAACGTCGTTGCCCAGCCCGCCCACCAGCGAGTCGGCCCCCGTGCCACCATCCAGCGTGTCATCGCCGTTCCCGCCTGACAGCGTGTCAACGCCAAGGCCACCTAGCAGGGCGTTGGCAAGGGCATTGCCCGTGATGGAGTCCGCAAAGCCCGAACCGATGATGTTTTCGATGGCAATCAGCGAGTCGCCCGCAGCATGGCCGCCCGCATGGATATTGGTCGCCAGATTGACAGTCACGCCAGCGTTGCTCGCGGCGTAGTTGACGGTGTCCGTGCCAAGTCCGCCGTCAATCGTGTCGCCGCCGAGGCTGCCGAAGATCGTGTCATTGCCCGCGCCACCGGTCAGCAGGTCGGCAGCACTGGTGCCAGTGAGGCTCAATGCACCAGCGCTGACAAAGACAGGAACGGTGCCATTGGTTGTTGCGGTGGCATTGTTGGCGCTTTCGGTCGCCGTGGCCACCACCGCGAACGTGGTATCCGTGGCACCCACCGGCAGGACCATGGTCAACCCGGCGAGCTGCGCCTCCGTGAAGCGCCACGAACCGGAGCCCAGGTTGGTGCCTGCGCTGAACACAGTTCCGGCAGGAACGCCGCTGACAACGACAGTCACGAATTCGCTGCCATCCGCATCGCTGGCGAAGGCATAGAGGTTGAGGCTCAATGTATCGCCGACCAGGCCGCGCACGGTGTTGGTCTGGAGGACCGGGGCGTCTGCCACCGGCGTGACAATCAGCTGGAAGCTGTCGGTCGCAGGAACAGCCAGAACGCTTGCGCCATCGATGGTAACGGCAGAAACGGAGATCGTCGTCGTTCCGGAGTAGTTCAGGCCAGGCGTCACGCTCAGGGTTGTCGATTGCGCCTGCGTCCCCGTGAAGCGCCAGGAACCACCGCCAAGGTTGGAGATGCTGCCAGCGCCGGACAACAGCGCACCGGCGGGGAAGCCGGTGAAGGTGATCTGCACCTGCTCAGGCGGATTCTCCCCCAGTCGTGTTGCGGCATTGTCCTCGAGGAGGATGCCAAGCTGCAGCGTGATCGGGGTCTCTTCGTTGGTGGTGACGTTCAGGGCGTCGATGAGCACGAGATCGGCCACCGGATTCACGGTCACCGTGAAGGGCACTGACCGTGAGTTGGTGTTGCCGTTGGATGTTTCCAGCGCGTAGGCCACGAGCGTGAGGTTCATCGGCCCGCTGAACTGTGGCGGTGGCGTGATTGTCAGGGTAGCCAGCGCAGCCACGGGAATGGTCCATGTGCCATCACCATTGTTGCCGCCCGCGTTGAACAGCGCACCTTCGGGAACGCCGCTGATCTTGACCGAGAGAACCTCGGACCCGTCCGTATCAACCAGAGCAGCCGAAAGTCCGGTGAGCGCAATGGGGGTGTCTTCCGCACCACTGACATTGCTGGCCGTGGCATTGGGGATATCGGCCCGTGCGGTAACGGTGAGGTTGAGGGTGGTCGATCCGGCCTGGGTATCACCATTCACGTCCTGGGTGGTGGCCTGGACAGTGACAATCAGCGGGCCATGATAGTTGACAGGCGGCACCAGCGACAATCCGACCAGTTGGGCCGGCGTCAGGTTCCAGACATTGCCGCCCATGTTGGTCCCGGCACTCAGGCTGGTGCCGGCAGGAACCGTGATGATGATCGGCGTCAGCACGATCTCGGGACTGGAGGCATCCGTATCGCGTGGCGTGACAGAGAGGTTGAGCGCGATGGCCGTATCCTCGATACCTGCCGCGGGATTGGCGTTGAACGCTGGACCATCAGCATCGGGAACAACGGTTATGGGTGCCGCCACGACACCGGTAGTCACGCGGTTGAGATAGGCGTTCGTGGCAATCGCCTCGACCTGAAGGGTATTGACACCTGTGAGCGAGCCTGACCAGTTCGTGGGCGGACGCAGGGTCACCAGGCCTGCATTGACATCGGCTGCCGTCGCAATCCAGCGCCCCGTCGTCGGGTTGAATGTCGCGCCAAGCAGCGTGAAGCCTGCCGGGACACCCGAGAACATGACGGAAACCGTCGGGTTCGTCGTATCACCTGCGGCAGGCTGGGCATTGATGTTCAAAAGGATGCTGCCATCCTCGTTCGCCGACGAGACACCGATGGACACGGTTGGTGCCAGGGGCATCGGGCCGGTACCGCCTGAGCCGGGCACGACCGTGACCGTGAAGGTGGCATTGGTGGCGCTCTGGGCGCGCGAACCGCTATCGTTCTCGACGGCGACAGTGGTCAAGGTCATGCTGACCGTGCCGTTGCCGCCCGCCCGGGACAGAATCTGCAAGCCAACGAGATCCGCCGGTTCGAGATACCAGGTGCCATCGCCGTTATCGAGGCCGACGATCTGGCCGGAGGCGTTGGTGAATGCCAATTCCACGCCCGGTGTCGATTGCAGGCCGCTGACGATGTAGTAGATGCGCTCGGATGGCGCGCGTCCGAGTGCCACGTCGGTGTCGGTGGACGCTCCGCCGAATTCTGCCCCCGTCGGGTTGAGGGCCATCAAGGTGCCCGCCACGCCGGAAACAGAGCCAGCAAAGACTGTCGGAACATCGGCCACACCGTCGAGAGAGATGGTGAAGGTCCCGCTCACGATCTGGGACGATCCGTCGGATTCCTGCACCCGAGCCGTGATCGGAATCATGAAGTTCACGTTGGAATCATGGAACGCCGTGGCCCGGAAACTGACCAGGTTCATGCTGCTTGCTGCAACGGTAATGGTCCCGTTGCCATTGTTGGTGAAAGGCCCCGTCACATAGCTGGCAATGAAATTTGCCGTGCTGCCGACAACGCCACCGATCTGGGCGGCAGCGACTAGGCCATTCAGATCGAGCGTGTAGCTGGTGATCTGTTCGGACCCGTCATTGTCGGCCAGGGTGCCGCCAAAGGCTGCCGCGCCAAGCGAGATAGCGCTTTCTTCCGCCAGCGTGACAGAGGGTGACCAGGAAAAGGCATCGATCACCGGAGTGATCGTGATGCCGATGGTGATGTTGCTGATCGCTTCATTGCCATCGCTTTCCTGGGTCACGGCCCGCACGACCAGGCCGGGTGCGAAAGTCGATATGTAGTTGCCAGAAAAGTTGCTGGGTGAGGGTATCGTGACGAAAGGCATGTCTGTCGCGGAGATCTGCCAGTCGCCACCGATATAGGTGCCGCGAGACGGAACCACGCCCACCGGCAGTCCGCTGATCACATAGTAGAGTGTCTCTGATCCATCCGTATCCACAAGCGTGGCCGAGATATTTGCACCCAGCGAAATCGGCTGATCCTCGACCGAGGTGAAATTGACCGGGGAAGCCACGGTTGGGTGATCGGCGACACCGATGACATTAACGGGCAGCGTTCCGTTGATCGTGGTCGCGGACGTCCCGGTGGGGCCGGTATCGGTGACAATCGCCGCCACCGCGAGAATGAAGTCGTTGCTCGAGTTCAGTGGTGGCACGATGTGGAGCACGGCCAGTTGTGCGGGCGTGAATTCCCAGACGCCGCCGCCAACGCTGGTGCCAATCGGCGTTCCCACCGCATTGGTATAGGTGCTGCCAACGGGCTGGCCCGAGAGGCGCACGACATAGCTCTCCGAACCGTCGCCATCGACCAGCGTGACAGCGATGGACAGGCGGATGGGTTGATCTTCGTAGCCTGAGGCGCCGCCGATTGAGGGCAGCACCTTCAGCGCGGGTGGATCCACGACAGCACCGACCGTGATGGCAATGGTGGAGCTGCGGGTTGCAGTCAGTGTGGCGATCTCCGCCCCGGTTTCCGTGGAGATGGCATCGACCGTCAGGCTGGTTGTTCCCGACCAGTTGGACGGCGGCCGGAACGTGACCGAGGACAGGATGGCATCAAGCTGTGCCTCGGTCGGTGCGGTGATCAGGAACACGCCACCGCCCTGGTTGGTGATGGCACCACCCCCTGCCGTGTTGCCCTGGATGGTGCCGGTGGCAACGCCGCCCGGCAGTGTGATCCTGACAGACAGGACTTCCGAACCATCGGTATCGACCCTGTCCGCGACGATCGAGAGGGCGATGTTGCTATCTTCCGTTCCAGACGCGGTCGGGCCCGTTGTGAGCGAGGGCTGGTCGGCCACGCCCCGGACGATCACCGTGTGGGTTGTCGAAAGGGAAGGTGCCACCGAACCGTCGGCATCGATGGTGCTGGCAATGATGGTCAGGCCGATATTGGCATCGCTGTGCAGCGGAGGCGTCATCGCGAAGGTGGCCAGCGTCGCGCGGATGTCGGCTTCGGTTGCCCCCGTGATGGTGTAGGTGCCGGAAGCTATGGCCACGGCACCCGATCCGACCAGGCTGTACGTGGGGACCACCCCGCCGGGGAACCCCGAGAGGCTGATGCTGTAAATGCGCTCCGAGCCGTCCGTGTCATAGAGCGTGATGCCCGTTGTCGCCGAGGACAGCGTGGTACCGAAATTGATCGCCGTATCCTCATCGCCCGTCGCACCCGCTGTCGTGACGGTTGGTGCATCGGCCTCTGCATCCACGGTGATCGTGAAGGTCTTGATGTTCGACACGGCCGTGTTGCTGTTCTCCAGCTCGCGCGCCGTCGTGGTGGCGGTGATGGTCCACGCACCATGCAGGTTGAGAGGCGGCGTGAAGCTCAACCCGCTGACCTCCGCTTCCGTGAAGGTCCAGGTGCGCAAGCCGCCGACATTGGCACCCGGCGTGCCCTTGCCGCCGAAGCTTGACCCGTCGGGCACGCCCGCCAGCGTCAGGGTGAACACCTCGGAGCCGTCGGTATCGACCTTGATGATGCCAAGGCCCGTCAGCACCAGCGTGGTGTCTTCCTGGATGGTCTGGCTGGACGGCACGGTCAGGTCGGGCTTGTCGGCAACGTCGTTGACCGTCACGGTGATGTTCGTCCAGGCCGTCGTTGCCGTGGGTGTGAGAACCTCTCCGCCGACCGCGCCTTCGAGACTCTGGGCCTGCACCTGGACGATGATGTTCTCGCCCCGGTTGGTGGCGGACTGCACGGTGACGCCGCTCAACAGGGTCTGCTGCACAGCCGAGGTCGAACCGGTCACGCGCCAGGTCTGGGTCCCAGCGTTATAGGCAACGGTTGCACCGCCCACGGACGTGACGGTCAGTGCTGTCCCCACCGGCATTCCGGCCTGGAGACGGATATCAACGTAACCGTAGGTTTCCGAGCCATCCGTATCGGTCAGCGCCACCGTGACCGGCACCGTGACCAGCGTGTCCTCGGACGTTGCCACGGAACCGCTGATGGTCGGCAGGTCGGCAACCGCCCGCACCACCACATTGAGCGTGCCCGTTGCCGGACCCAGCGTCGTGCCGTTTTCCGTCGTCGTGGCGGAAATGCCCAGTGCCAGGTTGGTATCGGAATTGGATGGGGCGCGGATATCCAGGGTATTGAGCGCTGCCAGCACCAGGTTCGAGGCGCCTGAAAGGGTCAGGACACCCGTCACGCTGTTGTAGTTCACCGTGGCGCCGCCCGCCGTGTAGGTCACGATAGCACCCGTCCCGGTTGGCAGGCCCGTGATCGTCATGGCGATGGTCTGAGAACCATCATTGTCGGACAGGGTCACACCGAACAGGTTGCCCATGTCGGACCGCAAGGTGTCTTCGTCGATGGTCAGCAACCCCGGCGTGATGATCAGCGGATCGGGCACGCCGGTGACATTGACGGTGAAGTTGCGGAAAAAGACTGCCGTATCGAGATTGGAGCTTTCCCGCGCCGTGGCTTCAAGCGCCATGTTGTAGGTGCCCGAGCGATCCGTGCCGGGATTGTAGTAGAGACTGGCCAGTTGAGCCGTCGTGAACGTCCAGACGCCACCACCGAGATTCGTGCCGACGGCAGAGCCCCCGGTCGCCTGGTTGAAGAAGCCGGTGCCTGTTTCAGTGGAAACACCCGTGATCCGCACGAGCGAGATCGACTCTGAAACCGTGCGTCCAGCGCTTGCGTCTGTATCGGTGATGCCGACGGCAAAGCCCGAGAGCAGAACGCGGGTATCCTCGTTGGTGGTGAACGTCCCCAGGCCGACACTGACCGATGGCGTATCCGCTTTGGCATTGACGATAATGCTGTGAATCAGGGGCGACGATGTCGCCGAGCCGCCCGCCGTTTCCTGCGATGTCACCGTCACCTGCACCGATGTGTCATCATCGCTGTCAAGGGGTGCCCGAATCGTGAATGTATCCAGCGTGGCGCGGATGCCCGCTTCTGTGCCCGTGATGCGGTAGGTGCCCGGCGTGGACGTATTGACCGCGCCGCCGCCCGTTGCCGTGAAGCCGACGGTCCAGCCCGACACGACGCCCGATATCACGACCTCCGAAATGAACTCCGAACCATCAAGCGCATCCGCCTTGACGTAGGTGATGGCGGCACCGAAATTGAAGGTGGTATCTTCGACACCGGTGCTGCTTCCGGTTGTGACGATGGGTGCATCCGGCACAGAACCGAGGGTAACAGTGAAGGGCAGTGTTGCCGTGACCGAGAGATCGCTGTTCGACGTCTCGCGGGAGATCGCCTCCAGGTTCATGCTGAAGGTACCAGAGAGATTGACAGGTCCAAGATACCGCAGTGTCGCCAGGTTGGACGCCGAAAAGGTCCAGATGCCGCCACCGAGATCGGTTCCGACGGCTGTTCCGAGCGCGTTCTGGAAGCTGCTTCCGCTGGGCACGCCAGTGATGCGCACGACGTGAAGCACTTCGGAGACGGCCCTTCCCGCGCCTGCATCAGTGTCGGTGATCGCGGCCGTGAAGCCCGTCAAAGCAAGCGGGATATCCTCCGATCCGGTGAACGATCCCGTCCCGACTGATATCGCTGGCGTATCGGCATCGGCATCCACGACAACTGTGTGCGTGGCATTGCGCGTCGCGGTCAGGCCACCCGTATCCGTTGTCGTGACTGATATGTTGAGCACGGCATCGGCGTCATCATCGAGCGGTGGCGTGATGCGGAAGGTATCCAGCGTCGCGCGGATGCCCGCCGGTGTGCCGGTGATCGTGTAGGTGCCAGCGGACAGGACAACGCTGCCGCCGCCTGTGGCGGTGTAGGCCAGCACCCAGCCAGCGGGAACGCCCGAAACAGTGGCACGGGTCACACTTTCGCTGCCATCCGTGTCGAACAGACTATAGGTCACGTTGGTGCCGAAGGTGATCGTCGTGTCTTCCGTCCCAGTGGTGCTGGTGTTGGCGACAGTCGGCTGGTCCGCCACGGCGTTGACCGTGACGGGGAGGGTGAAGCTGGTCTCGCGGTTGAGGAGGGCGACCTCGCCTGTGGTGGTGGGGTTGGTCTCGGTGGCGCGGACCGTGACGGTGAGGGCGAAGCCCGCGTCGGAGTTCAGCGGCGGGCGCACGGTGGTGGTGCCCAGCACCAGGCGGATGGCGGCATCGGTGCCCGCGATGGTGTAGGTGCCGCCGCCCAGGTTGGTGACGGTGGCCCCCGGGAAGTTGCTCCAGCCGAGCGAGCCACCGGCGGGCACGCCCTCAATCCTGACGAAGGTGATGGTCTCGGACCCATCGGCATCGGCGACGGCCATGGTGATGGCGAGCGGGATGTCGGTGTCCTCGTTGCCCGAGGCCGTGCCTGATCCTGTCGGCGCATCGGCGACGGCATCGACGATGATGCTGTGCGAGCCGCTGCGTGTCGCCGTGACGCCGCCGGTGTCGGTGGTGGTGACGGTGACGGCGACCGTGATGTTGGCGTCGCTGTTGGATGGCGGCTGCACGGAGAAGCTGTCGAGCGCGGTCCTGATCTGGGCTGCCGTGCCGGTGATGGTGTAGGTGCCGCTGGCCAGCGCCACGGTGGCACCGCCCGCGACATAGGCCACGGTCGATCCCGCCGGGAAGCCCGAAAGCGTCACCTGGCTCACGGCTTCCGACCCGTCGGCATCGACGAGGCTGTAGGTGATGGCGGAGCCGAACGTGATCACGGCATCCTCGTTGCCCCGCGACGTCGTCACGTTGATCACCGGCTGGTCCGCCACGGCATTGACCGTGACGGGGACATCGAATGTCGTGACTGCATTTGAGGTGGTGACCTGGCCCCCGGAGAGAGTGCTTTCCGTGGCGGTTGCCGTGACGCGCAGGTTGAAATCGGTATCGGAGTTGAGCGGGGCGCGGATGGTCACGGAGAGCAGCAGGGCCTGGATTTCCGCGGTTGTGCCCGTGAAGGTCAAGCTGTTGTCGCCATTGTCGACGACGCTTCCGGACAGACCGGTATTCCAGCCCAGGACAGCACCGACGGGAACCTGCGAGATGATGACTGACGCGAGTGTTTCCGAACCGTCGGTATCGACAAGCCCGACGGTGATAGGCACCGCAAAGGTCGTGTCCTCATTGCCCGTGGCCACGCCCGAACCTGTGGGCGCATCGGCGACGGCGGCGACGGACAGGAGATGGGCGTTGCTGGCAATGGCCGTCGAGCCATCCGCATCGGTGGTCGTAACGGTAATCGACAGCGTGATATCCGCATCGCTGTTGGGAGCCGCGCGCACCGCCAGGCCATCAAGGGTGGCGCGGGTGTCGGTGGCCGGTCCGCTGATCTCGTACCCGCCTGCAACCGCCGTGACCGTAGCGCTTCCAACCGCGACAAGCACAACAGACGCGCCTGCGGGGAAACCGGTGATCGCCACCTTGCTGACAGCCTCGGAGCCATCGGTGTCCACCAGGCTGTAGGTGATGCCTGTGCCGATGGTGGTCAGCACGTCTTCGTCGATCGTCGCGCCACCCGCCGGAACAACAGGAGCGTCCGCCTGGGCATCAATCGTGATCGTGAAGGGGCGCGTCGTGGTGGCCGTGTCGCCGTTGGAGCCCTCTGTCGTGGTTGCCTCGAACTGGAGGCTGATAACGCCATGCCTGTGCAGCACGGGCTCGAAATGCAACCCGCCGAGTTGAGCCGGGGTGAACGACCACGAGCCGTCGCCATTGTCCGTGCCGCGCGTGACCCCGCCCGCATCGGTGAAGCGGCTGCCGGTCGGAACGCCGGTGATGCGGATGCTGGTGATGCTTTCCGAACCATCGGTATCGACCAGTGAGGCCGCGATGCCGGTGAGCGGCACGAGCGTGTCTTCCTCGCCCGCTACGTTGGCGACCATAAGGGTTGGCGCATCGGCGCGGGCCGCGATGATGACGGGCAACACGAAGGTGGTATCGGCAGAAGCAGGCGTGCCCACCTCGCCCGCCTCGCTGGGCGTGGTTTCCGATGATGTCACCGTGACGGAAAGATTGACCGTGCCGTGGAGATTGGACGGAGGCGTCAGCGTCAGGCTGCCTGTCACGGCGCGGATCGCGCTTTCGCTGCCGGTGATGGTGTAGATGCCACCACCAAGGTCGGTGACAGTGGCACCCGCAACAGGCGTCCAGTTCAGCACGCCACCGGCTGGCACGCCCGCGATGCCCACCGCCGTGATCGATTGCGATCCATCCGTATCGGTATCCGCCATGGTGATCACCAGCGGGATGACTGAATCTTCAATACCACTGGCCGAACCGGAAGCGGTTGGCGCATCGGCGATGGCGCGCACGGTGATTGGCACCGATCCCGTGCTGGTGGCGCTGGAAACGCCGCTGTCGGTCGTCGTGACGGCCACGGAGAGTGCGAAATTGGCGTCCGCGTTTGCGCCTGCCTGCACAGCAAAACTGTCGAGCGTGGTGCGGATTGCCGCCTGGTCGCCGCTGATGGTCCAGACACCCCCAACGATGGAAACGCTGGCACCGGAAGCCACGGCATAGGTGAGGACGGCACCGGCAGGAACACCGGAAAGAGCGACGGACGACACCACTTCCGACCCATCCGTATCGACAAGGCCATAGGTGATGGCCGTGCCGAAGAGGATGGGTTCATCCTCGTTGCCGACCGCCGCCACCGTGGACAGGGTTGGCGCATCGGCGACCGCATTGGCGATGACCGGGATGGTGATCGTCCGCGTGCTGGAGAGCAGGCTGATCTCGCCCGCTTCTGACGGGACGGTCTCGGTCGATGTGACGCTGACATCGATCGCGAAGATGCCGCTGGTGTTGGTCGGTGGCGTGGCCACGAGTGTGGCAAGGACAGCGCGAATGCCCGCTTCGGAGCCGGAGACCTCATAAATGCCGCCGGAACTTGTCGTCACGGTGGCACCGGGCTGGTCGATCCAGCTCAGGATGAGGGTCGCGGGGGAGGTCACGAGGCGCACGAGCGTGATGGCCTGCGAGCCATCGGTGTCGGTGTCGGCCATCACGATGGAGACGGGAATGCCGTCTTCCGTGCCCATGGCGGTGCCGGAAACGGTTGGCGTGTCGGCCACGGCATCGACGATGACGGGGTGCACGATGCTGGTCGTGGCGGTGACACCGCCGGTATCGGTGGTGGTCACGCCAACAGTGATGGCCAGGTTGGCATCGCTGTTGACCGGGGCCTGGACGGAAAAGCTGTCGAGCGTTGCCCGGATGTCCGCTGGTGAGCCTGTCAGAGTGTAAACGCCAGCGACAAGGGATACATTGGCCGAGCCGACGGGCACATAGGTGACAACAGCGCCTGCGGGAAAACCCGACAGGGTCACCGCCGTGACGGCTTCCGAGCCGTCTGCGTCCACCAGCCCGTAGCTGATATCCGTCCCGAACGGAATCACGCTGTCTTCGTCGCCCCTCGAAGCGACGCTCGAAAGCGTGGGTGCATCCGCCACGGCGGAGATCACCACCGCAACGTCGAAAACCGTCGTCGCGCTTGCCACCGCGATCGGGCCACCGGAAGGATTGCTCTCCGTGCTGGTCGCGGTCACGCGCAGGGCAAAGTCGAGATCGGAATGCACAGGCGGGCGGATGGTGACGGAGAGCAGCAGTGCCTGGATCTGCGCGGTCGTGCCCGTGAAGGAGAAGCTGCCGCCGCCATTGTCGATGACGCCGCCCGGTAGTGCCGTGTTCCAGCCCAGCACAGCCCCTGCGGGCACCTGCGACACCACGACTGAGGTCAGTGTTTCCGAGCCATCCGTGTCGGTCAGCGAAAGCGTGATCGGGAGGGCAAGGGTCGTGTCTTCAGTCACGGTGCCAGCGCCCGACACCACAGGGGCATCGGCGACGGCGGCGACATTGAGGGTCCAGGGTGCAGTCTGGGTGGCGGTTGAGCCATCCGCATCAGTCGTGGTGACGGCTATGGTGAGCGCGATGTCGGTATCGCTGTTGAGCGGTGCGCCGACGGCCAGCCCATCGAGCGTCGCACGGATATCGGCGGCCGGCCCGGTGATGACATAGCCCCCTGGCACCGCCGTGACGATGGCCCCGCCCACGGCAGGCAGAACGACGGTGGCACCGGACGGGAAACCCGTGACGCTGACTGCGGTGATGGATTCCGAACCATCATTGTCCACTGTTGCGTATGTGATGGCGGAACCGATGGCTGTCGTGACGTCCTCGCTGATCAGGCTGGACCCAGCGGGCACAACAGGAGCATCGGCCTGTGCATCCACCGTGATGGCGAAGGGCAAGGCGCGGGTCGCGGTGCCGCCGGTCGCTGTTTCACGGGAAACGGCTTCCAGCACGAGATTGAACACACCGTGCAGGTGCAGCGGCGGCTGGAACTGCAGCCCGCCAAGGTCAGTCGCAGCAAACGACCAGGTGCCATCGCCGTTGTCGGTGCCGATGGGCAGACCACCTGCAGTGAGGAACTGGCTGCCCGACGGAACCCCGGTGATGCGTACGGATGTCAGCGTTTCCGAGCCATCCTGATCGACAAGCGCAGCCGAGAGGCCCGGCAGGGCGATGCGGG
>JANNFV010000137.1:0-6668 GCA_031380285.1 Hyphomicrobiales bacterium
TCACTGACCAGACGTTGAAGCCCGGCGAAAGCCGCGAAGAAGCAGTCGTGTTTTTCATCGATCCGCTGATCGAGAAAACGCCCGATACACGCATCATCACCACCATCACCTTGTCATACACGTTCTTTCCGTCCAAAACGCAGCCCAAGCCCTTGGCCGCGATATCCGGATCGAACGTCGTGGCGCAATGAGACGATAGAGGACACCATGGCTGACGCACACGCCAAGAACCACGATTACCACCTGGTGAACCCGTCGCCCTGGCCGTTCATCGGCTCGCTCTCGGCCTTCGTCATGGCAATCGGTGCCGTGATGACGATGAAGGCGATGACCATGCTGGGCCTCAAGCTCGGGCCGCTGCTGCTCGGCATGGGTTTCCTCGGCGTTCTCCTGACCATGGCAGGCTGGTGGATCGACGTGGTGAAGGAGGCGCATTCCGGCGACCACACCCGCGTCGTGCAGATCCACCATCGCTACGGCATGATGATGTTCATCGCGTCGGAAATCATGTTCTTCGTGGCCTGGTTCTGGGCCTATTTCGACGCTTCGATCTATTCCAACGAGGCCATCCAGTATGCTCGCGTCGAAAAGCTGGGAGGCACCTGGCCGCCCAAGGGCATTGAAGTGTTCAATCCATGGCATCTGCCGCTGCTGAACACGCTGATCCTGCTGACATCGGGCACGACTGTGACCTGGGCGCATCATGCACTGCTCAACGGCGACCGTGACGGCCTCAAGAAGGGCCTTTGGCTCACGGTGATCCTGGGTGCGCTGTTCACCGCGGTGCAGGCCTATGAGTACGGCCATGCGGCGTTCAGCTTCTCCGGCCACATCTATGGCGCTACCTTCTTCATGGCGACCGGCTTTCATGGGGCCCATGTCCTGATCGGCACGATCTTCCTGGGCGTCTGCCTGTACCGGGCCTACAATCTGCATTTCACGCCGGAGCGTCATCTCGGCTTCGAGTTCGCGGCCTGGTACTGGCATTTCGTGGATGTGGTCTGGCTGTTCCTCTTCGCGGCGATCTACCTCTGGGGATCGCACTGGGGCATGGCCGCAGCGCATTGATCTGCCGTAAAAGTCGAAACGATATGGAAGGGCGGTCTTCGGGACCGCCCTTTTTGTTTGTGATGATCCGTTCAGAGGTTGCGACCGCCTGGCCTTCCCCCTCCTGGGGGAGGTGTCGCGGCGAAGCTGTCACGGATGGGGGTGGGTGAGGATCAAGCGCCACAGATCCGGCGACCCCCATCCGACCCTTCGCAAAGGGCGAAGGGTCACCTTCCCCGCAAGGGGGAAGGATGAATGATGCGGCCCTACTGCCTGAGCGCGTTGGCCTGCAATTGCCGCATCGGCTTCAGCAGATAATCGAGTACCGTGTGCTTGCCGGTCAGGATATCGACCTGCGCCATCATGCCGGGCACCACGGGCTTGCCGGGTCCGAGGTTGGTGGCGCTTGCTGCGAGGCGAACGCGGAAATACGGCTCGCCCTTGTCGTCGGCAAGCGCATCGGGCGAGACATCGATGACCTTGCCCTTCAGGCCGCCATGGATCGAATAATCATAGGCGGAAATCTTCACGACGGCGGGCAGGCCGGGCCAGACCTCGGCACGATCCTGGGGCGACAGCCGCGCCTCCACGATCAGCGCTTCTTCCAGCGGCACGATCTGCACCAGCGGCTCGGCGGATTTCACCACGCCACCGATAGTGTTGACATGCAGCTTGTTGACGATGCCCGCGATGGGGGCCAGCACCTCGGAGCGGCGGCTGCGATCCTGCATGGCGGTGATGGTTTCCTCCAGCTTCGCGGCCTGCACACCGGCCTCGCGGCGTTCCTTCTCCGCTTCGGTCTTGAACTGGGCGATGGTCTGTTCGCGGCGGCTGCGCAACTCGCCGATGGCAGCCTCTGCCCGTGGCGTTTCGAGGCCGAGTTCCTGCACCTTGGAATCGATCTGCTGCAAGGTGCGCTCGCTTTCCAGCAGGTCGTTGACCGAGACAGCGCCCTGGCGCGAGAGGCGGCGCAGGCTTTCGACACGCGGTGCCACCAGCTCGCGCTCGCGCTTGAGATTGACGATCTTGGCGCGCAGTTCCGACACCTCCAGCACCTTCTGCTTGATCTGGTCATCAACCACGCGCAGTTGGGCATCCAAACCGTCGATGCGGGCCTTGAACAGGTCGAATTCCTTTGCGGCGATGTCTGCCATCTCGCCCCGCAGGAACGGGTCCAGTTCCAGCTTGCGGCTGCCAGCGCTTTCAGCTTCGAGCCGCTGGATCATCAGGCGGCGCGCCTTCAGCTCCAGCGTGGCCTGCGACAGTTCTGCCCGCGAGAAGCTGTTGTCGATGCGCAGCAACGGCGTGCCTTCCGCCACCTGCTGGCCTTCCTGGACCAGGATTTCGCTGAGGATGCCGCCTTCGAAATGCTGGATGATGCGGTTGTTGGTCTGCGGCGTCACCCGTCCCGTGCCGCGCGTCACCTTGTCGAGCACGGTGATCCAGGCCCAGAACAGGAAAGCCGCCATGCCGAGGCTGACCGACCAGACGAAAATCAGGTGAGCGCGGCTGGCGATGATATCCGCCTGCCGCCGATGCGGTGAAAGCTGAGGGTTTGAAAGAAAAGCCAAGGCGCAGCCTCGCTGGAAAAGGGGATTTTCACCCATCCTAGGCAAGGCAAGTTTACGGAGCGTTAACCATGACGGCCTGAAATGCGGATTGTCGCTCTCGCGCTTCGCGGGCGGTTATGTCTTGGAACCGCAATGGCTGCAGAACTGCTGAAATCCGCATCCGCGCTGCCACTGGGTGTGAGCCGGGAGCTGGGACCGCCGGGACACCCCATCGCCGATCTCAGGCGATTGGCCGTGCGCTTGGGCGCAAGCGCTGCGGCGACCTCCGACTTCTCCGACATTGCCGGGTTGCCCGGCCCGCAATTGCTGCACGAGCTTGGCCAGCGCTTCGGTCTGGAGATCGCGCTTGCCACGAAAAGCACCGATGCACTTGGTCCGCAGGATTGTCCCTGCGTCGTGCTGCTGACGGACGGCAGCAGCAGGCTGCTGCTGGAAGCGCCCGCAACGGGCGCATGGCTGCTGGCGGGGGAGGGTGATGCGCCCTTGCGTGTGGCGCGTGCCACGTTGGCCGCGCAAGCCAGCGGTGGCCTGTTCCAGGCCCGCAAGCTGGAGCCTGATCTGGTGAGGCGTCCGGCTGCTGCACCGGCGCAGGCGACCGTGGCTTCGATGCGGGCCGAGGCTCTCACTGGAATGATGCCGCAGAGCCAGGAGCGTCATCCGCTCGCAGCCCATCTTCTGGAGACTGCGGTCGAGAAGAAGCAACTGGTGCTGGCGCTGGCGCTCGCGGGCTTTCTCTCGGGCCTGATCAATCTCGCGGTTCCCACTTTCACCATGGTGGTGTTCGACCGGGTGATCCCGCATGCGGCGTTCGAGACGCTGTGGGCGCTGGTGCTGGGCGTCGGCATGTTGCTGGTGGTCGATCTGGCATTGCGCCATGTGCGCCATGCCCTGGGCGATGCGGTGTCGCTGGCGGCGGCGACAGGCTTTGGCGCCAAGGTCTTCAGTCGCCTGTTGCACGCGCCTCTTTCTGCCATGCCGCGCCAGGCGGGTGGGCTGGTGCAGCCCTTCCAGGAGTTGAACCAGGCCGCGACCATCGCGCCGCAGTTCATCGCCGGGCTGATGGTCGATATTCCGTTCTTCCTGATCGTGCTCGCCTTCTTGGGCGCGCTGGGGGGATGGATCGCGGTGATCCCGGCCATCGGTGTGCTGCTGCTGATGATCATCCACTTCGTGGGGCATCGCCTGCAGATGCAGGATCTGGGGGACGAGGCGCGGTTGACGCAGCGTCAGACCCAGATGATCGTCGATGCGGTGATGGCGGCGGAGCCGGTGCGCATCCATGGCAGCGGCCCGCAACTGCTGATGCGCTGGGAAGAGCGCAGCGATGCCGCGGCCTTCTCTGGGCATAAACTCCGCAGCCGCCAGAATTTCGCCAACCATGCCGGGGCCTTCGTGATGCAGGCCGTCACCGTGGCGACGATTGCCGCTGGTGCCTATGCCGTGACGGCGTCGCTGATGACGGTGGGTGCTCTCTCCGCCTGCATGATGCTGGCGAGCCGGGCGATCATGCCGGTGGCCGCCGTGATGGGCCAGGGGTTCCGGCTGAAGCAGATTTTCGCCACGACGGCGCTTCTCGCGGGCTTTGCCGCCTCACCGCCTGAGCAAGGCGGCGATACCTCGGAAACCGGCTTGGCCAAGCCGATTCGGGGCGCGTTCGATTTCACGCAAGTCGGCTTCGCCCATGGCAATGCGGCACCCCTGATGTCCGGGCTGTCGCTGGGTGTGAAGGCGGGCGAACGTGTCGCGATCATCGGCAAATCGGGCAGCGGCAAGAGCACGTTGCTGAAGCTCATGGTGCGCCTGCATGAGGCAACGGACGGCATGATCCATGTGGATGGGCGGGATATCCGCCAGATCGATCCTTTGTCGCTGCGCCGCGCCGTCGCCTTGATGTCGCAGGAGACCTGGCTGTCCGAGAGCACGCTCGAGGGCAACATGAAGGCAGGGCTGGGCGCAATCCCGGATGCGTGGTTTACCTCGGTTGCGGAGTTGACCGGCATTGCCGATCTCGCCAACCGCAATCCCTCGGGATACAGCCTGGAAGTCGGGCCAGGAGGCCAAAGGCTATCAGGTGGCGAACGGCAGTCGGTTGCCTTGGCACGGGCGCTGATGGGCCAGCCCAAGCTGCTGCTGCTCGATGAACCGACCTCTGCCATGGACAACGAGCGCGAGATGCGCATCGTCAAGACGTTGGCAATGCAGTTGCAGGATGGTGCGCTGGCGCAGACCGGTGTTGTGATCGCCACGCATCGCCTGCCGATCCTGGCGCTGGTCGACCGCATCATCTGGATGGAAGGCGGAAAAATCGTTGCTGACGGTCCAAAAGACGAAATATTCCGCAAATTCGGGCTGGCCGCCTGACGCCACAGCGCTGCGGTTATCGATGCATTAACCATAATGTCCTGAAGTGATTCTCACGAAGCACTTGCGTTTCGTGAGGAGAGATGGGCCATGACCAATGTCCTGCCATTTCCCCGCACCAGAATGCTGAGTGGGGGAAATGAAGCGGCACCAATGCCGTCCGCCGACAAGAACGCGGAAATCCTGCTCTTCACCGGCGTGCGCTATGAGCGCCATGCCGATATGGAGCCGCAGAATGCGGGACCGGACACTCTGGATCGGGACAACAATCAGAACGGACGCCGCCGGAAGGCCCGGCGCCGGGCTTGAGCATGCGTGGGATGAAGGCGCTCGACCGGGCCTGCCAGCGGGTTCTGCTTGGCGGCGGTATCGTGCTGCTTGCGGCCTGCTCATCCTCCCACACCGGCGATTTCGGTCGGCGCGCCGACAATGTCGTGACCAGCACGGTCCTGCCCAAGGCGGGGCTGTTCTCGGCCTGGGTGCGCGGCGATGCGGTTTCTCTCTATCCCTTCACGGATGACGAGATCGAACTCAGGGATCGCGCCTGGCGTTTCCTGATGCCCTCCCATGACAAGGCCAACCTGCAGATGCGGCTGGCGGAACTGAGCTACACCCGCGTGCTGCCACCCCTGCCGCATTCGGGACGCAACCATTATCACCTGTTGCTGATGACCGAGGATTACCGCTCGGTCGCCTCGCGCTATCACAAACTGGGCCAGGATATCGAAGCGGACCGGCAGCTGATGGTGCCATTCTCCCAGGCGGCAGCGCGGGTTTGTGCTGCGGACCGCGTGCGCGTGCAGAGCATGAACACGGTGAAGGAACTGAACCCGACGCAGCGCCAGCAGGCAGCGGCCCGCGTGGCGGAAAACCGTGGCCTCGTGGATTGGGTGCGGCGCGACATGCGCGAGAAGGCGGCGGCCTATCGCTACGCGCTGGAGCACATCACCATCGAGGCACCGATGCGCGAGGCCATCCGCGCCGAACAGGCACTGATCGCCATGGAAAGCGCCCAGCAGACGCTCGACTATTGGGAAGGCTGCGGCGAGAACCCCTTGCCCGTGCCGCCACCGGGGCGCGGTGGCAGGCCGTCCTCCATCAATGTCCTGCCCGGAGAGCGCTATGCGCCAATGAGCCCAACGGATATCAAGGATGGCCGCGGCGTGATCAGCGCCAGGCCGCCGAAGTAGGGATTTGCACTCATCCGTCCGCCAAGGGGCGGGCACCTTCTCCCACGGGAGAAGGGGAGATCATTTCCGCACCGCCACCATCGCACCACCCACAATCAGCGCGCAAGCCAGCGCCAGCGTCCAGTGGGCCTGCGCAAAGCCGAACATCACGAGTAGAATGGTCGACAGCACGGGCGCGGCATAGCTGGCGATGCCCAGGAGGCGGATGTCGCCGCGTTTCATGCCGTGGTCCCACAGGAAGAACGCCGCGCCCACCGGCCCCAGGCCAAGGCCGATGATGCAGAGCCATTGCGTGGTTGTCTGGTTCCAGACAGGCGACTCGAATGCCAGGTGGCAGAGGCCGGAGAGAACGGCGGTGGCAAGGCAGAAACCCGTGACGGCTTGCGTCGGTACCTCGGCTTGCGTGCGCGACAGAACCGAATAGCTCGACCAGATCACGGCACAGCCAAGAGCAGCCGCATAGCCCTTCCAGTTCGCGGCATCGAAGCCGACACCGCCC
>JANNFV010000170.1:0-9162 GCA_031380285.1 Hyphomicrobiales bacterium
CATCCCCGTCCCTTCCCCGCAAGGGGGAAGGGTGTACTCTCCGCTTCGCCCTCACAGCCAAGGCCATCGTCGCGCTGCTGCTGGTGCAGATCGCAATGGGCGCACTCGTCGCAGGCTCGAAATCCGGCCTCACCTACAACACCTGGCCGCTGATGGATGGCGCACTGATTCCGGGGGCTGACGTGCTGTTCGTGGTCAAGCCATGGATCGAGAACTTCGTCGACAATCCGGCGCTTGTGCAGTTCAACCACCGTTTCACGGCCTATCTGCTGCTGGCCCTGGCGGTGTGGCATGCCTTTGATACGCGCGGCAGTGTTGCCGCCCGTGGGGCGATGCATGTGGCGGCGGCATTGTCACTACAGGCTGCTCTGGGCGTGGTGACACTGCTGCTGCACGTGCCGCTTTGGGCCGGGCTGCTGCACCAGATCATGGCCGCGCTGATCCTGATCGCCACCGTGGTCCATGCGGAGAAGGTGGGGCGGTAGCGCTGCCCCTCGCCCGCTTGAGGGAGAGGGAGGCTCGCGCAGCGAGCAGGGTGAGGGGAAAGCCGAATGCCCTCATCCGGCTTCGCTTCGCTGTGCCACCTTCTCCCCGAAGCGGGAGAAGGGCGATGGCTCCCTTGCTCCGAATCGCCCTGTTCTCTACGCCTCATCCCGTTGAGCGAGGCATTTGATGGATGATTCCACCCCTCCGCCCGGTGACATTCCACCGGACGGCCCCAAGGACGGCATCGAGAATGTCAGCCTGAAGGCGGCACTCGAAGAGCGTTACCTCGCCTATGCGCTGTCCACCATCATGCACCGTGCGCTCCCTGATGCCCGCGACGGGCTGAAGCCGGTTCAGCGCCGCATCCTGCACGCCATGCGCCTGCTGAAGCTGGACCCGGCCAACGCCTTCAAGAAATGCGCCTCCGTCGTGGGCGAAGTCATCGGCAAGTTTCACCCGCATGGCGACCAGTCGATCTACGACGCCATGGTGCGCCTCGCGCAGGATTTCGCCCAGCGCTACATGCTGGTGGATGGCCAGGGCAACTTCGGCTCCATCGACGGGGATAACCCCGCAGCCTATCGCTACACCGAGGCCAAGCTCACCGAGATCGGTGCACTTCTGCTCCAGGGCATCGACGAGGACGCCGTCGACTTCCGACCGACCTACAACAACGAGAATGATGAACCCATTGTCCTGCCCGGCGCGTTCCCCAACATGCTCGCCAATGGCACGACGGGCATCGCGGTGGGCATGGCAACCTCGATCCCGCCCCACAACGCGGCGGAGCTGTGCGATGCGGCGCTCTATCTGATCGAGCACCCGACAGCGTCGTCCGACCAGTTGCTGACCTTTGTGCCCGGCCCGGATTTCCCGACCGGCGGCATCATCGTGGAGAGCGCTGCTTCCATCGCCGAGACCTACCGCACCGGGCGCGGCGGCTTTCGCCTCAGGGCGCGCTGGCACAAGGAAGAGACGGGACGCGGCACATACGTCATCGTTGTCACCGAAATCCCCTACATGGTGCAGAAGGGCCGCCTGATCGAGGCGCTGGCGGACCTGATCAACGACAAGAAGGTGCCGATCCTCGTCGACGTGCGCGATGAATCTGCCGAGGATATCCGCGTTGTCCTGGAGCCGAAATCCCGCGCTGTCGACGAAACCGTGCTGATGGAAACGCTGTTCAAGCTGACCGAGCTTGAATCCCGCCTGTCCATGAACATGAACGTGCTGGTCGATGGCCTCGTGCCGCGCGTCATCGGCCTCGCCGAGGCGCTGCGCATCTGGCTCGACCACCGCCGCGTGGTACTGCAACGCCGCTCGCGCTTCCGCCTGGGCGAGATCGACCGGCGATTGGAGCGCCTGGGCGGTCTGCTGATCGCCTTCCTCAATCTCGACGAGGTGATCCGCATTATCCGCGAGGAGGATGAGCCAAAGCCCGTCCTGATCAAGCGCTTTGACCTCACCGACCTGCAGGCCGAAACCATTCTCGACACCCGCCTGCGCCAGTTGCGCAAGCTGGAGGAGATGGAGCTGCGCAAGGAATTCGACACGCTCACTATCGAGAAGGGCCAGATCGAGGGCCTGCTGGGTGACGAGGCCAAGCAGTGGAAGACGGTCGCGTGGGAAATCCGCGCGGTGAAGAAGAAATTCGGCCCCGACACCAGGATCGGCAAGCGTCGCACCACCTTTGCGGACAAGCCCGAGGGCATGGCGAATATCGACATCTCGGAAGCGCTGGTGGAGCGCGAGCCGATCACCGTGGTGCTCTCCGACAAGGGCTGGATCCGGGCGCTGAAGGGCCATGTGGCCGATCTGACGAGCCTGCAATTCAAGGGCGACGACAAGCTGAAGCTCTGGCTCCACACCGAGACCACGGCGAAACTGCTGATGCTGGTCTCCAACGGCAAGGTCTTCACGCTGGACGCCAGCAAGCTGCCGGGAGGCCGCGGCTTCGGCGATCCGGTCCGCCTCATCGCCGACATGGAGGAAGACGCCGCCATCGTGACGCTGTGGCCGCACCAGCCGGGCAGCAAGCTGCTGATGGTGGCGACAGGCGACAACGACGTGCGCGGCTTCCTCGCCCCATCCGACGACTTGCTGGCGACCACCAAGAAAGGCCGCAACGTGCTGACCGTGGACGGCCAATGGCAAGCCGTTCTCGCCGTGCCCGCCCAGGGCGACCACGTCGCCATCGTGGGCGAAAACCGCAAGCTGCTGGTGTTCCCGCTGAGCGAAGTGCCGGAGATGGCGCGGGGCAAGGGCGTGCGGCTGCAAAAGTACAAAGACGGCAATGTGGCGGATGTGAAGGTGTTCGGCATCGCGGGCGGATTGACGTGGGTTTCGTCCGATGGGCGGACTTACACCGTTGCGAAGCCGGAGCTGGATGAGTGGGTTGGGAAGCGGGCAGAAGCAGGGAAACTGCCGCCGAAGGGGTTTCCGAAGGGGAACAGGTTTGGGTGAGGGGTAAATCTTTTAGAGGTTTCCATGCATTGGTATCGAACAAAAGAATGGCAGGAATTTAGAGCGAAGATAATCGAGCTAGACGGCTTCAAATGCGTTCAGTGTAACCGTCATCAAAAAGATGGGGCCATACTTCAGGTCCATCATAAAGTGTACATTCGCGGCAAAAAGCCTTGGGAATACGCTCCCGACGATTGCGAAACCCTATGTAAACGATGTCATGCGGAGAAACATGAAATAGTTTTTCCAAGGTTCAACTGGGTATGTGTGGCTGAAGATGACCTAGGCGATCTCATTGGGACATGCGACGTCTGCGACACAGAAATTCGCTACGTATTTACTCTGGAACACGAGAACTGGTTTTCGGTGGACGTCGGGACCGACTGCTGTGATCGAATGACTGGAACGCAGATAGCCTCTGAATGGCGAAAGCGACTTGAAAGAAAGCGGCGCTTTTTGAAATCGAAGCGCTGGAAGCCGACGCCACACGGGCCATCAATCAAGCTCGAAGCTTCAGATGTAAGCGTTGCGAAAAGCGGACTGAAGTACAAAATCGGCGTCAATGGACGTGTTGGTCGAAAAGAGTTTGATGATGAGATTGCTGCAAGAACGCACGTCTTTAAAATATTCAGTGATGGTCAATTAAAGGAATGGATTTCGAAATCAAAATCAAAGCGTTGAAAATTGATTCTAATGAGGAAATTGCGGAGGCATGGTGCAAATCGCACCCTGCCCGTTCATCGTGCGTGCTTCGAGACGGCGCAAGAGCGCCTCCTCAGCATGAGGATCATTGAGGCCTGCGCAGGTGTCCGAACAGGAAATACGGAAATACGGGGACATGATGGAAATACGGGGACATGATGCAAATCATTACCACCCAAACCTGATCACTCGCCCGAAACTATGCCCATAACCCTTCGTACAAACTTCAGCGCCATCCCCAGCGCCGCCTCAGCATCTGCTACCGAAACACCGTCTCCGGTATAGTCTGCGATCTCCCTGATGCGCTGTACGCGGTTCAAGGCGGCTCCGAATGTTTTCTCGATCATCCCCTGCCCCACGATAACCAGCCCGAAGGCCGAGACCAGGCCGGAATGCGTCTTCGGCAGTTCAGCACCCACATTGAGCAGCGCTGCCCGCGCAGCATCATGCATGGCATAATAGGCGCGGTTGCAGGCTCCATCGGCATCGCCATCCTTCAGCAGAATTTCGGCGCTCGCCAGCGCACGCTGCGCCTTCTCCAGCAAGCCCACAACCGTTTCGGTCACAGGCGAATCCCCTCGCGGTGAATTGTCCTGATCAGCTCGGGGTTGCCGAAGGTCATCGGGGCTGAAAATTCAGCTTCAGACATCGGCAGGGGTGAAATCAGCACGCCGGTTTCCAGCAACACGTCAAACGCCATATCCGCCATCACAGTCGCCTCCATGGTGCGCGAAGCAAGCACACCAGGCAGCACGACCGCGACGTCGGCATCGCTGTCCGCATGAAAATCCCCACGGGCGCGACTGCCAAACAACAGGGCGTCGGCAACGGGGTAACGATGTCTCAATTTTTCAAGAAAGAGAGTCGCGGCACGGGATGTTTGCGGATCTATCGGCATGGTGTGTTTTCCTGGGCTGATCATAGCACAAGTGTGTCCAGACGGCATAGGGTGCCCCCCTACTCCACCCGCTGGATCCGCCGCGGAGAATACCCATCCGCTGCCAGCGCCGCCAGCACCTCCGCCGTATGCTCCGGCCCGCGTGTTTCCACCGTCACATCCAGCGACACGCCCTTGGCGGGCACATCCAGCAGCAGGCGCTGGTGGTTCACCTCCAGGATGTTGCCGCCAAGCTCGCCCAGCCGTGTCGCCACCCGGCCCAGGATGCCGGGCTGGTCGGTCGTCGTCATGCGGAACGACACCACACGCTCCTCGCGCCCAAGCTCCCGCACCATCACGCTGGCGAGGATGCGCGCGTCGATGTTGCCGCCGCACAGGATGAGGCCGACGCGCTTGCCCCGGAACAGGTCCGGCCGCGCCAGCATGGCCGCCAGCCCTGCAGCACCGGCCCCTTCGGCCATCGTGCGTTGCAGATTGGCATAGCAGGACACGGCACGCTCGATCTGGCTTTCTTCGACGAGGATGATGTCCGAGACGAGGTCGCGCACGATGGGCAGCGTACGGTGCCCCACATTCTTGACCGCGATGCCCTCCGCCAGGGTCGGCCCGCCGATGGGCAGGTTGTCACCCTTCACCGCATTCCAGAACGAAGGGTAGAGCGCGGCTTCGGCGCCAATGATGCGCATTTCAGGCTTCATTGCCCGCGCCGCAATCGCCATGCCGGAGATCAGGCCGCCGCCGCCCATGGGGATTACAAGCATGTCAAGGTCTGGCGCATCTGCCAGCATCTCGATGGCGGCGGTGCCCTGTCCTGCGATGATGGCGTCGTCATCGTACGGATGGATCAGCGTCAGGTCGCGGGCGGCAACCAGGCGCTCGACGGCGATCTGCGATTCCGCCAGCGTCGCGCCTTCCAGGATGACGGTTGCGCCAAGCTGGCGGGTGTTCTCCGCCTTCACGTGGGGCGTACCTTCCGGCATCACGATGGTGGCAGGCAGGCCCAGCTTGCGGGCGTGCCAGGCCACGGCCTGCGCGTGGTTGCCCGCCGACATGGCGATGACGCCGCGCTGGCGCTCATGCTCCGTCAGTTGCTGCATCCGGTTGCAGGCCCCGCGCTCCTTGAACGAGCCCGTGACCTGCATGTTGTCATATTTCACCACGACATCCGCACCGGTCAGCGCGGAAAGCTTCGGCGCGGGCAGCGTCGGCGTGCGGATGATCTCCCGCGCCATGCGCTGGTGGGCCGTTTCGATATCGCGGAACTCGACCGGCATTACACGCGCCTCGGCAAACCATCGCCCCAGCCCAGCAGGCCGCCGGGCCGGAAAATCAGCAGGATCGCCAACACGCTATAGACCGCGATATCGCCATGCTCCAGCTTGAAGAAGGCCGACCACACCGCCTCGAACACGCCGATGAGCACCGCGCCCGCCATCGCGCCCGGCACCGAGCCGATGCCACCGGCGACAGCGCCGATCAGCGCTTTCAAGCCAAGCGCCATGCCGCCCGAAAAGCCGATGCCACCGTAATGCGCCGTCATGATGAACCCGGCCAGGCCCGCCAGAAGACTGGCAACGGCAAAGGCGCGGATCAGCGTGCCGCGTGGGTCGATGCCAAACAGCGCCGCCGCACGCGGTTCATCAGACGTGGCACGCCAGTTGCGGCCAAAGGCAGAGCGCCGCATGGCGAGGAGCAGCAGCACGGCTGCACCCAGCGCCAGCACAACGGTCGCGACAGACCCCTCCGTCACCGTGACCAGAAAATCATCGGCACGGGCAATCGCCACCGGCATGTTGAGCAGGGGTGGTGTCCAGCGGTTGCCCGTGCCCTGCGCAATGCGCAGATACTCCATCATGCCCACGGCCAATCCGGCTGAGGCGACCAGCACGGCCTGCCCGGAGCGGTTGGCAAGGGGCGCGAAGACCGCGCGGGCCATCAACTCGCCATGCGTGGCGGCCGCCGCCAGCGCCAGCACGAGCGACCCCAGCAGGATCAGCGGCGGTGAGCCATCGCCCAGCATTCCACCGCCAATGGCTCCGATCAACGCGCCCTGCCCGCCGACCACCGCCATTTCGCCAAACGCCAGGTTGATGCGCCCGATCAGGCCGTAGATCAGCGCGTAGGCGGGGGCCAGCAGCGCATAGATCGCGATCTTCGGCAATGCCGCGACGAGGTGTTGCAGCGTCACCGCCGTGCCGCGCTCAAGCTTTGGCAGATGCGCCATTTCGGTTTCCGAAACAGCGGGAGCAAGCAGCGCGGTCGCTGGTTCATCCAGCCAATAACGCTTCAGGATATGCAGCCGCACCGCGCCGAAGGTTTCGCCATCGGCCACAACACCGAGCAAATCCTGCCGCGCCTGCGACAACCTCCCGCCCGCGAAGCGACAGGTCACGGAATGCGTGACACCACCATTGGCTGCCTCGCGCCGATAGGTGACGCGGACACTGTTATCGCCGCTCCCGGCGGCAACGGTCTGCACCTGAAGCCGCACCCCTTCGGCATGCAGCGCGGGCAGGATGCTGCGGCAAAGCCGTGCCTGATCGGAATCGATCCATGCGCAGGCCGCAAGAAACCAGACAGCCAGCAGCACGACCAGGGCATGGATGCCGCGATGCGTCACACCGGCAAGCCATTGGCGGCCAGGATCGCCGCATGGAACTCCGGATCGATGTTGCCGCCCGAGCAGATCACGCCGACACTCTTGCCGCCGAGATCGAGCTTGCCCGAAAGGGCCGCTGCCAGCGCCACCGCGCCACCCGGCTCCACCGTGATCTTCAGCACCCGCGCAGCATAGGCCACGGCTTCCGCCGCCTCCCGGTCGCTGACCGCGATGCCGCCCGCCAGCTTCGCCTTGTTGATCGGAAAGGTCAGCTTGCCCGGCATCGGCGTGACGATCGCATCGCAGATCGACATGGGTGAAGGCGCATTGCTCACCCGCTCGCCACTTTCAAGTGAGCGCTTCGTGTCGTCGAAATTCACGGGCTCGACAGCGTAAAGCTTTGTCGTTGGGCTGAGATGGCTGAAGGATGTGGCCACGCCCGCCATCAGTCCACCACCACCGCAGCAGCAGAACACGATGTCGAATGTCACGCCCATATCCTGCGCCTGCCGCACCATCTCGATGCCGATGGTGCCCTGGCCAGCCATGATGTTGGCGTCATCGTAGGGCGGCACCAGGATCGCGCCGGTTTCATCCGAAATCCGCTGCCCGATGGCCTCGCGGCTTTCGCCGAAGCGGTCATAGAGCACCACCTCGGCCCCGTAGCCCCGGGTGTTCTCGATCTTCAGCCGGGGCGAATCCGTCGGCATGATGATCGTCGCCTTGATGCCGAAGGTCTGGGCGGCATAGGCCACGCCCTGCGCATGATTGCCCTAGGTAATTGCAACGACACCACGGCGACGCTCCTCCGCCGTGATCTGCGAGATACGGTTATACGCCCCGCGAAACTTGAACGATCCCGTACGCTGCAAGGGCTCCGCCTTGACGAACACCCTGCCGCCCGTATGCGCATCAAGGTCGGGCGAGGACAGCAGCGGCGTCACCACGGCCTTGCCCTTGAGGCGCAAGGCAGCAGCCTCGATATCGGCGAAAGCAATGGCGAAGGGGGCGGCAGCGGGAACGGCGGCGGACATGAGCGCATCTCCAGAACAGTGATCGTCTCACACAATCCGCTGCAAGCTGCCAGCCGTCAATCAAACGGCTGAACTGGCTGGCATCAATCCAGGAAATCAATGGGTGGCCCGTCAGCGCTTCCGGCTGTCTGCCAACGCCAAAGCAGCAGCCAGCACCTCGTCCCGGTTCATGCCGGACGTATCCAGCACGACGGCATCATCAGCCCGGATCATGTTGGGCGCATCGCGGGCATCGCGGGCCTGGAGATCGGCCAGCAATTGTGCCTCGCTGGCCGAGGGATCGTTGATGGACAATTCGAGATAGCGCCGCCTCGCCCGCACCTCCGCTGCTGCCGTCACCCAGACCTTGAGATCGGCATCGGGCGCGATCACCGTGCCGATATCGCGGCCATCCAGCACCGCGCCGCCATCCTGGTGGGCGAAATCGACCTGGAACTGCTTCAATGCCGCGCGCACCGCGGGGATGGCCGCAATGGTCGATGCCGCCTTGCCCGCCTCGCCCGTGCGCAGGCGCTCATCCACCAGCCAGCTCAATGAAAGCTGCGAGGCAACATCCGCCGCCGCATCCTTGTCATCCAGCCCATGGCCCCGGTCCAGCATCTGCTGGCCGACGGCACGGTAGAGCAATCCCGTATCGAGATGCGGCAGGCCCAGATGCTGCGCGATCCGCTTGGCAAGGGTGCCCTTGCCGGATGCCGCAGGGCCGTCGATGGCGATAATCATGGCGGAATCAATCCTTGGAGCCGCGCAACCCTCGGCTTGCCAGCCCCTGATGCGCGGCTGCGAATTATCACGTCATTCCAGGCAAGCAAACCTGCCCCGCCCTGATAACCGGTTTTGTCGGTTGACAGCATGGAGTCGCCAGACTAGGCGACTAGCTCTTTCAAACAATCGTCATCTGACATTCTCCAGGAGAGCCCCTTGGCCAAACCTGAACTTGGAACGAAGCGCGTTTGCCCGACCACGGGCCGCAAGTTCTA
>JANNFV010000196.1:0-3986 GCA_031380285.1 Hyphomicrobiales bacterium
TCCCAATCCGCGCACCGAAGACCGTGTCGCCACGGCGGGCTTGCCCAACTGGAACGTCTCGATTGTCTTGAGCTGGATGCCCGTTCCGTTGCGGCTGGCAAGCGCCACCGTCCGGCAGCCCGCCAGGAAGGCCGTGGCGTCCGGCACCCGGCCAAGCAGCGAGACCTGTTTCAATCCGGTCCTGAAGCCCGGCGGCAGGCGCCCCGCTACTGCGATGGACATGTCATCCGAAAGGCGCGGTGCAACCTCGTCGAGGAACCAGCGCAAGCCCACGAGGTTTGGCTGCCATGTCCAGGTGCCGATCAAGCCAACATCGTGCTCCGGCTCGATGTCCGGACGTGTGCGTGCCGAGGGAACGAGCAGGGGAAGGACGGCGGATCGCGCCTCGTCAACAAGGCCAAGCGTGGTCCGGTCCTCTTCCGACAGGCACCAGGTGAAGCGGGCTTTGGCAAGGGCCGTGCGCTCGATGGCTTCCAGCAATCGCGCTTCGCGCCGGTACAGCAGTCCTGACACGCCCCCCGCCGTCGCAGCGTTTTCGCGTGCGGAGGCATGTTCGACATTGTGCGCGACCAGGAGCGATGGCCGCGCAAGCAGGGCTGGGAAAGCTCCTGCCACCGGAGCGCTGTTGACAATATAGCCATCAAACGGTCCATGCCGGTCGAGCGTTTCCAGCAGCCGCTTTTCGCCAAAGGTCGCAAGCTTGGTGGAGATCACCGGCAAGCCAAGACGAAAACTGTCCGCGATCCAACGCAGCTTTTGCGAGGCCGAGGCAACGGCGTTCTCGATGACGATCCGGTCCAGAACAACGGAGCCGGAGGGCGGCTCCGCCGTTTCGTCTTCGCGGAGAAATCCGAACAGCGTGACGTCGCATCTTGCATCCCGCAAGCCATCAAGCAGGCAGGCATTGGCGATCTCGAAACCGGTATCGGCCTTGCCGGTCGGCAGCAGGGAGGTGATGAAGGCAAGGCGCATGAAAATCGGGCGCTTCTGAAGATGAGCGCATGGCGGTTCGGCGGATGCAATCCCCGGATTCAGGGATTTGCGGGCGAATGCATCCCTGAGCGTGATGCTCTCGGCTGCATGATCAGGCGTAAACCCTATTGCTCCCGATTGCTAGTTTGCAATCATGAAATGGGTTAAACCGGACAGACGATGCAAGCCGACACCCCAGCCATGACCTCTCCTGCCGCCGTTGGATCGCGTTTCCAACGTGATGTGCTGGATGCACATGCTGTGTCGATTGCTGTTGTGATTCCCACATTCAAGCGGCCGCAGCAGCTTGCCCGCACCTTAGCGTCTGTCGCCGCACAAGTGACGTCCCAGACAATCGCGGCTGTCGTGGTGGAGAATCATGCGGCAGGGAGCGAAGGCCTGGCCGTTGCGAATCGCATGTTCGCGGAGGGCCAGGCGCAAGGCTTCGCCGTGGTCGAGACGCGGCAAGGCAACTGCAACGCCTACAATGCGGGCTTCAAGGCTGCAATTGATGCCTTCCCCAACCTCACGCATATAGCCATCATCGATGATGACGAGATCGCCAGCCCTGCCTGGCTTCAGTCGCTGCTTGCTGCGGCAGCATCGACCGGTGCGGATATCGTAGGCGGGCCGCAGGTGCCCGTGTTCGATGACCCCGTCGGCGCGGCGCGCTATCAGAGCCATCCCGTGTTCCAGCCCGCGCATGGCGCGAGTGGATCGGCAGGACTGATCACCAGCACAGGCAATTGCCTGATTGCGATTGGCGTGATCCGGGCGATGCAGCCGGACTGGCTGGACGAGCGGTTCAATTTCCTGGGTGGCGGCGACACCGACTTTTTCACGCGGTGCCGTGCGAGGGGGTTTCGGTTCCAGTGGGCTGCGGATGCGGTGGTGCATGAAACCGTGCCGTCACGGCGCACCGAGCGGAGCTGGATCACGGCGCGGTCGCTGCGCAACGGGGTGATTTCGGCGCTGATCCAGCGCAAGCACAACCCCGGCCTGATCGGGCGCCTGAAAGTAATCGCCAAAAGCCTTGCCCTGTTGCTGGTCTCGCCGGTGCGCTCCGTCGCGCTCTGGGCCAGAACCGGCTCGTTCTATACGGGAAGCTATCATATGATGATCGCCGCCGGACGGATTCTCGCCGAGTTCGGCTACACCATCGAGCAATACCGCGAGCCCGAGAAAAACTAGCTGACCGATGTCGCTGATCCGACAGGAATTCGACTCCTGGGCCGCCGCTCCTCAGAACGAGCGGCAGGTCCGTGATGTCTATCGCCAGGTCGTCTTTGTCGCCATTCTGCTTGCGGTATGGATATCCACGCGGCCGTTCTGGACTGCACCCTCGGACGGCACGGTTCCCGCCGCTGATCTGTTGAACCAGTTGACCTTCTCCGGCCTGGCGCTTGCCGCCATGCTGGGTGCCTGGTTCGCGGACCACCGCGCCCTGCGGCCCGTGTTGCAGCCCTCCTATGCTGTGCTGTTTCTCTGGCTGGGCACCTCCGTGTTGCTGTCGACCCAACTGGCGATTTCCTTTCGGGCCTTTGCCTTCACGGGGATCGTGATCGTCCTGGCCGCCAGCCTGTTCGTGCTGCCGCAGCGTCTGTCGCAGTTCCAGACGTTGCTGCTCGGATCGGCGCTGTTCATCATGGGCCTGGCCTATTTTGGTGTCATTGCCCTGCCTGACCTCGGCAAGCACACGGATTTCGATCCTTTCGAGCCAGAGCACGCCGGCTCCTGGAAAGGGCACTATGATCACAAGAACATCGCGGGCGCGGCCATGGCCTCGTTTGCGATCATGGGGCTCTATGCGCTGCGCATCGGGAGGCGCTGGACAGGGATCATCCTGCTCGCGGGCGGGGTGATCTTCCTCTACTTCACCAAGTCGAAGACGGCGCTGGCGCTGCTGCCCTTCGCCATGCTGCTGGGCTATCTGGCGGAGCGCATTCCGTCGCTCGCCGTGCGCTTCATCCTGTGCCTGGGTCCTGTGCTGCTCTTGCTGATCCTGACGCTGGGCGGAGCGCTCGTCCCGGAGATCGCAGCCTTCAACAAGCTGGTGATGAAGGACCCGAGCTTCACCGGACGCTTTGATATCTGGCGCTACGGGTTCGAGAAACTCGCCGAGCGCCCCTGGACCGGTTACGGTTTTGAAGGCTTCTGGCAAACTTCCACCACGTTGGAGGGAGAGTCACGCCTTGAACTGGATTGGGCAGTCGAGAAGATCATCCACGGGCACAACAGTTATCTCGACATCGCGCTGACCACGGGCATACCCGGCCTTTGTCTCGTGTCGTATGTTTTCCTGCTCAAGCCGGTGATCGATTATCACAATTGCCAGCCTGATCAGGACAACCGCAAGCTGGCAACGATGTTTCTCTCGATCCTGGTGTTCATCTCGCTTGTCATGTGTCTGGAGACCTATTACTTCCGCCGCGCCGATCCGGTGTGGTTCACGCTGTTGATCGCCGTGCTTGGCCTGCGCTTCACCGCGGCATACCGTTTTGCTGGATCGCCTTCTCCAGCTGGCCCAGCATCCTGAGCATCCGCATCAGATCGTCATTGGCTGACGGACGCGGCTCTGGCAGGGGTGTCGCGGGTGCCGGGCGTTCAGCGGAGGCGTTCGCGGTGTGCGGTGGCTGCGGCGCAACCGGAGGTAGGACGGGCTCAGTCTCCACAATGCTGGCCGCCGCATTGCGCAGGTCACGCCGCCGCTCCATCGCCTGGGTCATCGCAGCCAGAAGTGCCAGCAGCAGGCCAAGCGCAAAGCCGCCCGCCGCTGCACCCGTCACGATCAGGCGCCTGGGCGGACCGGAGCGGTCGATCGGCGGCGTGGCGGTCGTGATGATGCGGGCGTTGGTGGTGTCCACGCGCTCCTGCTCACCGGTTTCGCGCGCCCGCTGCAACAAAGACTGGTAAATCGTACGATTGGCTTCCAGTTCGCGCTCGAATTCGCGCAGTTGCACGGTATCGCGGCTCGACAGCAACGTATCTTTCTTCAACGCATCGACCTGCGCCAG
>JANNFV010000204.1:0-2131 GCA_031380285.1 Hyphomicrobiales bacterium
GTGACGGTGACGCCGAAGCGCTCCTCGATGGCCCGCAGCGTCAGCCGCTTCTGGTTGAGGATGTAGAGCGCCACTTCCGTGCGTGTCTTCACGTTGAGATGGAACTGCGCACCCTTGAGCAGCGATTCCTCGATACCCCGCAGGATCATCAGGGCCACCGAAGACGTGGCGCGGACAAAGCCGGAGCCGCCGCAATGCGTGCAGACGATGGTCGAGCTTTCCAGCACGCCGGTGCGCATGCGCTGGCGCGACATTTCCATCAGGCCGAAGGGCGAGATGCGTCCCACCTGGATGCGGGCGCGGTCGTTCTTGAGGCAATCCTTCAACCGCTTCTCGACGGTGCGGTTGTTGCGATTTTCCTCCATGTCGATGAAGTCGATCACGATCAGTCCGGCCAGATCGCGCAGCCGGAGCTGGCGTGACACCTCTTCCGCCGCCTCGAGGTTGGTCTTGAGGGCGGTGTCCTCGATGTTGTGCTCGCGGGTCGAACGGCCCGAGTTCACATCGATTGAGATGAGCGCTTCTGTCGGGTTGATCACGATGTAGCCGCCGGAGCGCAGCGTCACCGTGGGCGAGAACATCGCGTCGAGCTGGCTTTCCACGCCGTAGCGGGCAAACAGCGGTTGCGCTTCGCGGTGGGCCTTGATGGCCTTCAACTGCGAGGGCATCAGCATCTTCATGAAGTCGCGGGCTTCCTTGTAGCCGCCCTCGCCGGAAACGACGACTTCCTCCACTTCCTTGCCGAAGAGATCGCGCAGCGAGCGCTTGATCAGCGAGCCTTCCTCATAGACGAGCATCGGGGCGACCGATTGCAGCGTTGTCTCGCGCACCTGCTCCCAGACGCGGATCAGATATTCGAAATCGCGCTTGATCTCGGGCTTGGTGCGGCTGGCCCCAGCGGTGCGCAGGATGACGCCCATGCCCTCCGGCACCTCCAGGTCGCCCGCGAGTTCCTTCAGGCGCTTGCGATCGGTCGAATTGGTGATCTTGCGGCTGATGCCGCCGCCGCGCGCCGTGTTGGGCATCAACACGCAATAGCGGCCGGCCAATGAGAGATAGGTGGTGAGCGCCGCACCCTTGTTGCCGCGCTCTTCCTTGACGACCTGCACGAGCAGGATCTGGCGGCGCTTGATGACCTCCTGGATCTTGTACTGCTTGCGCGGACGGAAAGAGCGGCGCTGCTCGCGCATGTCTTCCAGCGCTTCGCCGACACCGCCGCCGCCGACCTGCTCGACCTGGCTCTGCTCCTCGTCGCGCACGACGTCCTCGATACCGCTGGCGTCATCGCTGTCAGACGAGGTGTCGTCGGTTGCAGGCGCGGCAGGCGCGGCCTCTGCGGTTTCCGCCGCGTTGTCAGCGGCGTCGGTCTCATGATCACCCTGATCCTCGGCGGCGTCCGCCGACGCTTCCTCGGAGATGCTCTCGCCATTCTCGGCACTGCGCGGGCGGGGAGGGCCACCACGACGGCGGCGACCACGGCGACCACCGTTGCGCTCCTGCTGTGGCTGGGCTTCTTCCTCGTCTTCGCGATCGGCGAAGCGGGCTTCCTCTTCCAGCAGCGCCTGACGGTCCGCCACGGGGATCTGGTAATAATCGGGATGGATTTCGCTGAAGGCCAGGAAGCCATGGCGGTTGCCGCCATATTCCACGAACGCCGCCTGGAGCGAGGGCTCCACACGCGTTACCTTGGCCAGGTAGATGTTGCCCCTCAGCTGTTTTCTGGAGGCACTTTCGAAGTCGAATTCGTCAATCCGGTTTCCGCGTTGCACGACAACCCGGGTTTCCTCGGGGTGCGACGCGTCGATCAGCATTCTGTTGGAGGCCATTGAGATCACTCTTTGGCGCAGGGCGTAGGCTGGACTTTGCGGAAGCGGATGCTTCTGAAAGCCGCGGGCGAAGGCTCCTGCGACTTGTGTTGGAGATGGTGGAGAGCGCTGCAGCAGACGGTAATTGTCTGGTCCGAGCGCGGGTTTGGAGAGAAAAAAGGGTGATGATGCTCGCGGATGAGCCGGAGTCGTTCGCTCTCGATGCAACACGCGTCATCGCATATCCCGATCAATGGTCGCGATCTTGCGACCGGCGTCCAGACGTTGCAGCCAAATTCCCGAATGAATGCGGAGGCTGCGACGGA
>JANNFV010000218.1:0-8199 GCA_031380285.1 Hyphomicrobiales bacterium
CGCCAGATCCTGCTCTGGCCCAGCATTGGCGTCGCCATGTTGCTCTGCGCCTTGCTGGCAGTCGCGGCATTCTTCACGGGCTTGCAACTCCTGAAATCACCACGTGCGGGAGACAAGCCATGAGTGGCACCCTGGTTGCCATGCTCGGCTTCGGCTTCATGCTGGTGCTGATCGCGCTGCGTGCGCCCATCGGCTTCGCGATGCTCCTGGTGGGCGCGGCGGGCTACATGCACCTGTCGAGCGGCATGGCGTTCTTCTCTTACATGAAGACCAACTCCTATCACCAGTTCGCGAACTACACGCTGTCGGTGATCCCGCTGTTCATCCTGATGGGAGCCTTGGCCGAACGTGCGGGCATTGCAGGCGCCCTGTTCAAGGCGGCGGAGCGGGGCTTCGGACGGTTTCGCGGCGGCCATGCCATGGCCGTCATCGGGGCCTGCACGGCATTCGGCGCAATCTGCGGCTCATCGGTCGCCACCACGGCCACCTTCGGGCGGGCCGCGCTGCCCGAGTTGCTGAAGGCGCGCTATGACGGTGGCCTTGCAACGGGCACCATCGCGGTTGGCGGCACATTGGGCATTCTCATTCCGCCCTCGGTCATCCTGGTGGTCTATGCCATCACCACGGAGCAGAACATTGCCAAACTGTTCCAGGCGGCCCTGATCCCCGGCCTGCTGGCCGCCCTGTTCTATTGCATCACTATCGCCATCGTGGTGCGGCGCAATCCGGAACTGGCACCACAATCCGATGCTGTCGTGATCGAGAAGGTGAAGCAGCCGCTGTGGCCCAAGCTGGTGGGTGGCCTCGTGCTGGCGCTGCTCGCCACGCAGGTGATGCGCGGCAAGCTCGATTGGGACGACGCGGCGTTTCTGGCGCTCGCCACCGTCTTCGTCGCCGTCATCGATATCACGGTGATGCCTGCCATTCTGGTGGCCGTCGTCGTCGTCGGCGGCATCTATGGCGGCGTCTTCACGCCCACCGAGGGTGCCGCTGTGGGAGCCATCGCCATGCTGGTGATCGGCGTATCAGGGCGCACGCTGGGCTGGAAGGATATCGTGGAAGCCATCAAGCAGACGGCTGAAACTTCCGGCATGATCTTCATCATCCTGCTGGGCGCGGAAGTCTTCGGCGCTTTCCTGGCCTTGTCGAAACTGCCGACGACGGCGGCGGAGTTGATCGGCAATTCCGGCATGTCGCCCTATCTCGTGCTGATCTCGATGCTCGCCTTCTATATCCTGCTTGGCGCGGTGATGGATGAACTGGCGATGCTGCTGCTCACCCTGCCTGTGTTTTTTCCCATTGTGTCCGGCCTCGATTTCGGCATTCCAGCGGATGAGGTGGCGATCTGGTTCGGCATCCTGGTGCTGATCGTGGTTGGGATCGGGCTGACGGCACCGCCCATCGGCCTCAATGTCTTCGTTATCTCGGCACTCGCACGAACGATCCCGATCGCATCGACCTATCGGGGCGTGCTGCCTTTCCTGGTGGCCGATGTGATCCGTCTCGGGTTGGTTGTGGCAATGCCGGGACTGGCGCTGTGGCTGGTGCGGTTGCTGGCTTAGAGCACGACGTTTCTCGACGGAAACAGTGGTACGTCGTCTTGGACGGGCTTGACCCGTCCATCCACGTCTTCCTGCGGCCTATAAACGTGGATGACCGCGTCAAGCGCGGCCATGACGCGTTTCCGTCGAGAAACGTCATGCTCCAAGGTGCATCAAGAAACGCGATGTCTCCTGAAAATCCTCATCCTGAGCTTGTCGCGTCGTCAGGCTCATTAGACCGAGGATTTTCCGGCACCTACCCTTCGACAGGCTCAGGGTGAGGGCCTTGAGAAAGTGCTGAACCAAGGTGCAAAACAGACTATTGGGACAAAAGCCGAAGCTTGGCCGCCCCCTGCTTGCCGCCCGCATATTCCACTGCCCATGCCGAAACATCCGGCAGCGGCGCATCGCCCGCGTTCCGGCGGATCTCGGCAGCGGCGCCCGCCTTGCCCCATGTCCAGGTGATCGCCAGATCAAGACACTGCCCGTCGCGGAAGCCCCAGCTTTCGCCATCGTCCTCGAAATGCGTACCCTGCCCCGTTCCTGACGCGCCGACCGCTGCCAGATACAGCCGCCGCGCCGGAGCATCATGCGGTTTCACATGCGGCGTGGCACTGGCCAGCACGAGGGCCGCTCCACCGCGCACGAACACCGGCGGCTGTCCCAAGGGAGCCGCGACACGCACGGTTGTTCCCGCCCGATGCACCTTGCCCGTGTGATACTCCACCCAGCCCATTGGCCCCTTCGGCAGATACTGCGCCTTGCGCGTCGCGCCCTCGCTCACCACGGGTGAGAACAGCACATCAGGCCCCAGCATCATCGCGTCCTGGTCGTCATAGGCCAGCGGATCATCGGGAAAATCGTGGAACAGCGGGCGGATGATCGGCGAGCCATCGCGATGCGCCCGGTAGGCCAGTGTATACATCAGCGGCAGGAACGTGGTGCGCAGGTCGAGCGCGGCCCGCACGGCGGGCAGGATGTCCGGATAGAGCCAGGGCGTGGTCGCGGCTTGCCAGTCGGGTGCCACATCCGGCTTCCACGAGTTCATCACGGCACGCGGGTGCAGCGCCATCATCTCGATCATGCGGCACAGCAATTCCGGACCCGGCCTTGGCCCGGTGAAGCCGCCGATAACATGACCAACCTACGACTGGCCCGACAGCGCCATCGACAAGCCGTTGCGCAGGTTCCATTTCAAGGTATGCCACGAGGTGAAATTATCGCCGCTCCACGTTTCGCCGTAGCGTTGCAGACCGGCAGGACCGGCCCGTGTGATGGTGAAGGGACGCATCGTCTTCGCCCGCGCCTGCGTCGCTTCATGCGTCGCACGGGTCATCAGCAAGGCTTGCAGGGGACGCGCCGCCGTCGCGGGGAACGGGCGACCGAAGCCGGTCGCCACCGCGTCGTCGCGCCCGATCTCGTACTCGTTGTTGTCGTTCCAGCCCGCCGTGAACCCGACATCCAGAACCTGCTTGCCCAATCGTTCCTGCCACCAGCGGATCATGTCCGGGTTGGTGAAATCGAGATAGGAACCCATGCCGTCCCAGAACTGCTCCAGCACCGGCTCGCCCTTGGCATCCTTGATGAAGCCGCCCGCCGCTTTGATCGCGGCATAGTCCGGATGATCATCGATCAGCACTGGCTTGAGGTTGGCGACGGTGGGAAAGCCGAGTTTCTGCAGCTTGGCAAAAAGCCTGGCCGGATCAGGGAACTTGTCCCTGTTCCAGGTGAAGACATAGCGCCGCTTGCCCCGGCTCGAATAGCCCGATCCGAAATGGATGGCGCTGATCGCGATCTTCTCCTTGCGGCACTGCTCGGCGAAGGCCTCGATCACGGCTTGCGCTTTTGCGTCATCCGCGTGGTGCATGGTGGTGAAGGCGAAGCCGAAGCTCCATTTGGGGCAGAACGCAGGCCGCCCCGTCAGCAGGGTGAAGCGCTGCGTCACGGTAGCCAGATCAGGCCCGGCGATCAGCCAGAGGTCCAGCCCCCGCTCTTCCGCTTCCACATAGCGGTAGATGCCGTGATAGTTCGAGCGTTCCGCCCCCAGATCGAAGGTCATGGGGGCCAGGCTGTCGTAGAACAGGCCACCCGTCACGCCGCCGGATTGCACCGCGACATAGGGCACATGCTTGTAGAACGGATCGCCGATCTCGGCATCGTAGCCCAGCGCGTCGAGTTGCAGCAGGCGGAAGCGGCGTCCCGTGCGATCCAAGGGGCCGGACTTGTCGCCCAGGCCGAAATGCCGATCGCTGAAAAGGCGCTGCTGGAAATGGCGCAGGCGCTGCCCCCTCTCGGTCAAGGCAAAACCACCTGTTTCGCGGTCGGACAGCCATGGAACCCAGGCATCGCCGCGCTTCTGTGCAATCTCGATGCGCACAGGCGAACCGCTCAGATTGAGGCGAAATTGTCCTGCGATGAAAGTGACGCCGCCATCAGCCTGCTTCAGATCGACCAAGGGCGGCGAAAAGCCTGCCGCATCATCGCGGGAGCGGCCTTCCCAGGGAACATCGCCTTCGGGCGCGACCATCCAGCTTCGGTCGAGCGGCAGGCCCTCAGCTGGCTCGACGACGACGCGCAGCAGGCCGTCCGCCATGGCGCGCACGCGCATGCGCCAGCCATCGTCGAGCGCGGCATCAAAGCCGTTGTCACGCGGTGTGACCGCTCCAAGCGATTGAAAAATCTGCATCGTTGCGTCTCACGACAATGCGGGAAAGGCCTTGCCTGTCTCGGCATTGAACAATCGCCGAAGCTCAGGCTCGGCAAGCTTCAGGCCAACCGTATCGCCACGCGACACCTTGGTCTGGCCGGTGAGGCGCACGGATAGATTTTCGCCCGAGGCCAGCGTGCCGTGCAGGTAGCTTTCGCCGCCGAGTTGTTCGGTAATGGTGACAGCAAGCTTTGCGTCGCTCTTGCCCTTTTCAACCACGCCGATGTGCTCGGGTCGCACGCCTAGCTTCACCGGCAAATCCTTCGCGGCACCCAAAGCGGAACATGGCACCGTGATCGACCCGCCCGCATCGAGCGCAACGGTCACGGATTTCGCGGTGAACCGCGCGATCTTGCCGCCGAGGAAATTCATGCGCGGCGAACCGATGAAACCTGCCACGAAGAGATTGGCCGGGTTGTTGTAGAGCTCAAGCGGTCGCCCGAATTGCTCCAGGCGGCCATCCTTCAGCACGGCAATGCGATCTGCCATCGTCATGGCCTCCACCTGATCATGCGTGACATAGATCATGGTGTTGCCGAGCCGCTGGTGCAGGTTGCCGATTTCGACGCGCATCTGCACGCGCAGTTCCGCATCAAGGTTGGAGAGCGGCTCGTCGAAGAGGAAAATCTTGGGTTCGCGCACCACGGCGCGCCCGATGGCGACGCGCTGGCGCTGTCCGCCGGAGAGCTGTCCGGGGCGGCGCTCGAGCAGTGGCTCCATGCGCAACATGCGCGCGGCTTCCGACACGCGCTTCTCGATCTCGGGCTTGGGCGTTTTCAGGTTCTCGAGACCAAAAGACAGGTTCTGCCGCACGCTCATGTGGGGATAGAGCGCATAGCTCTGGAACACCATGGCGAGGCCGCGCTCCGCCGCCGCGATGTCGTTCACAACTGCATCGTCGATCACGACTTCGCCCGATGAGACAGGTTCCAATCCGGCAATCATGCGCAACAATGTGGATTTTCCGCAGCCCGACGGCCCCACGAAGACGATGAATTCGCCGTGGTTGATCGACAGGTCGATGCCATGGATGACATGGGTGGCACCAAAGCTCTTCTTGACCTGCTTGAGTTCAAGCGTCGACATCAGCAGTTTCCTCCGTTGTCATTCCCGGCTGGAGCGAAGCGGAAGGGAAGGGAATCCAGTCCGCAACAGTTGCAAGTCTGGATCCCCTTCCCGAGGGCAATCGCCCTCGCCGGGATGACAATTCAACACCCATCACTTCAACCCCGTATTGGCGATGCCCGTCGTGATGTGCTTCTGCAGGAACACGAAAACCAGCGTCACCGGCAGCAGCGTCAACACGGTCATGGCGAGCAGGTAATGCATGTTGTCGTTGAGTTCGCCCTTGAAGGTCGAGAGGCCGAGCTGCAGCGTGAATACCTCGGATTGCGTCAGCACGATCAGCGGCCACATGAAATCGTTCCAGCGCCACATCACCGAGAGGATGGCGAGCACGGAGAGCGCGGGCATCGACAGCGGCAACATGATGCGCCAGAAAATCTTCCACTCCGACGCACCATCCATGCGTGCCGCTTCCAGCAATTCGTCGGGGATGGTCAGCATGTACTGGCGCAGCAGGAACACGCCGGTGGGCGTGGCAACGGCGGGAATGATGACACCCCAGAGCGAGTTCAGCATGCCCAGCGCACTCACCGTCATGAACAGCGGCACGAGAATGACGGTGGGCGGGATCAGCAGGGTGGCCACGATGATCAGCACCATCGCATCGCGTCCCTTGAACTTGTACTTGGACAGGGCGAAAGCCGCCATTGCATTGACCACCAGGGTCAAAAGTGTAGCCACAACAGTGACAAAGGTCGAATTCCAGAAGTAGCGCAGGAAGTTGAATGTGCGCGATTGCGTGGAGCCGATCGTCGGATCGGTGTAGTTCTCCCACCTCGGCTGGACAACGTCCTTGCGGGCCAGCGATGTGCGCGGCACTTCGATGATTTCGGATGGCGTGGACAGCTCGTGAACCCGAGCATTGGCGCCACGCGGTCCGACGAAGGCGACATCCACCTTGCTGCCATCCGGCCGGGTCAGCACGAAGACGTTGAGCTGGCGCTGGCCATCGGCGGATGGTGTCTGCACCTGCTCATAAGGCAGCAGGCGTGGATCATTCTCGACCAGTGCGCGGGGCGATTTGATCGAGGACATGAACATCCAGAAGATCGGCAGCAGCACCAGCATCACGCCCAGCAGCAGATAGGCGTAGGACAGCCAGTCGGTCCAATGCAGGCCGCTGCGACCACGCTTGCGGGAGAGAAAGCCGGAGACGTCGGAGGTGGTGATCATGGAAGTTCCCATGCTGCAGGAGCGCAGTGCGTCCTTCGAGGCTTCGCTTCTCTCCGCACCTCAGGATGAGGCGGAACTGAGTTTTGCAAGTCTCCACCATTCCTCATCCTGAGGTGCGAGCCAAAGGCGAGCCTCGAAGGACGCACAACACTGCGGCAATCTCTCATCATCCACCCGCCTTCTTCCGCGTGGCGGCCAGTTGCCCCAGCGTCAGCACCAGCAGCAAGCCTGCCACGAGCACCGACGACGCCGCCGCGATGCCATAGCGCTTGGCGTCGCCGATGAAGGCACTCTCGTAGATGTGCTGGATGATCATCTTGGTCGCCTGCCCCGGCCCGCCGCCGGTCAGCACATAGACTTCGTCGAACACCTGGAAGGCGCGGATCAGCGACAGCACCAGCACCACGATCATCGTCGGCATCAGCAACGGCAACGTGATGCGCCAGAAGGCACGGGATTGCGACGTGCCGTCCATCTCGGCGGCTTCGTAGAGATCTTTCGGGATGGCCTGGAGGCCCGCCAGCAGGATCAGCATGTAGAAGCCCAGATGCCCCCAAGTGTAGACGAAGATCGCCCAGAACATCGGCCAGCCCGCGCGGGCATCGACCAGCCAGTTGATGGGGCGGTAGTCCGCGAGGGTGAGACCATCGCGCCCGTAAGCCAGCGCGATCAGGGCGGCGATCAGCACAACGGTCCCGCCGATCACGGCCTGCGGCATGGTGGCCTGAAGGCGTCGCGCCAACCAGCCACCCAGCGGCAGGCCGATCACCAGGCCCAAGCCAGCCAGGACCACGAAATAGCCTGGCCCTGCGATCAATCCGTTCCAACCATTCACCGCATCATCCAGCAGGGCATTCAAAATGCCGCGCCGCTTCAATATCCAGTCCCAGATCACGGCGACCACAACAGGCGACAGCATGACGGGATAGAAGAACACCGCGCGCCAGAAGCCCCTCCCCTTGATTTCGCGGTTGAGCACCAGCGCGGTCACCAGCGCGACGACAATCATGATCGGCACCTGCACCACGGCGAAGAACAGCGTGTTCCACAGGCCGGTCCAGAACGAGAACCCCGCGACGGGGCAGGTCTTGGGATCGAGATAGCTCGGGCAATTCAGGAGTTCGCGGAAATTTTCCAACCCGACATAGGGCCGCTCCGCCAGGATGGCCGACGTGCCGCCCGTAAAGGCGATGTAGAAATTCAGGATCATCGGCCAGAACGAGAACAGCCCGAACACCACCAGATTGGGCACAAGGAACTCATAGGCCATCTTGTTGGCACCGATGTGGTTCTGCAGCGCCCGAAAAGGGCCATCGAGCAGATCGCCGAGCTTGGCCCAGGCCCAAGAGACCGGAGAGTGGGCTGGCTTGCTGCTTGCCTGAACGGAAACGTCGGTCATATCGTACCGTTGTTCTGAAAAAATGAAGTGTGAAACTCTTCCTTCTCCCGTTTGCGGGAGAAGGTGGCCCGAAGGGACGGATGAGGGCAGCGGCGTTTCGACGTTCCCCTCACCCTGCTCGCTTCCGCGAGCTTCCCTCTCCCGCAAGCGGGAGAGGGGTAACAAAATCACTTCTTCACGGCGTTATCGATCTCTTCCTGCACCTTGGCATAAGCCTGTGCTGTCGTCAGCGTGCCGGTGATGGCCTGCGCCAC
>JANNFV010000225.1:0-5673 GCA_031380285.1 Hyphomicrobiales bacterium
CCTGATCGGTGGAGCCGCTGGTGCCGCCATTGGTGGTCTGGCAACCGGTCGTGTCGGCGGGGCTGTAGTCGGTGGCGTTGTCGGTGCAGCCGGTGGTGCCATCGTCGGTGCTGCGACCGCTCCAGCCCAGGCGTCCTGCCCGCCGCAGGCACCCTATGTGCGCTATGACGCCTACGGCAATCCGTTCTGCTCGCGCCGCTAAGGCATGACGTTCATTGACGGAAACAGTGGCACGTCGTCTTGGACGGGCTTGACCCGTCCATCCACGTCTTCCTGCGGCCTATAAACGTGGATGGCCGCGTCAAACGCGGCCATGACGTGTTTCCGTCGAGAAACGTCGCGCCGCTCAGCCGGTTTTCGGTTTCTTTTGTCCGGCGGCGCCCTCTTCGGAGGGCGGCGTCGTGCGTTTTGGCAGGGTTGATGAGATTTTAACGGATTGCGTCGAAACTGCGTGTATGGCTGGGGAGCCATTTGTGGAGTTTCAGTCATGCGTAAGCTTCTCATGATCGGGGCCGTTGTAGCCCTTGCTGGCGGTGCCACCGCCTGTTCCGGAACCGAGCGGACCATCAGCGGCGCGGCCATTGGCGGTGCTGTCGGCGGTGTTGCCGGTGGTGCCCTCACGGGAACCTGGGTCGGCGTTGGCGTCGGTGCAGCCGCCGGTGCGGCTGTGGGCGGGCTCGTTGGCAATGCGACCGATCCCCGCCGTCGCCAGAGCTACTGAGCAAAACATTATTCTTGCCGTAGCGGCGTCGATCCGAAATGGAGAAGGCGTAGCCATGATTGGCCCGCCTGCAACCGTCGGACATTTGAATGGCACGGCCGAAGCCCGATAGCGCCTGCGTCGCGAAACTGCATCCCTCGCCGAACCATGGCGAGCGGAAGGACGCGATGCGCCCGAACAGCCTCGTGCTGCATTACACCGGCATGACCGACGGACCAGCGGCGTTGCACCAGTTGTGCAATCCGTTGAGCCAGGTTTCGTCCCATTACGTCGTCTTCGAGGATGGGAGGGTCTGGCAACTGGTGCCGGAGGAACGCCGCGCCTGGCATGCGGGGGCAGGCTGCTGGCAGGGCGAGCGGGACATGAACTCGGCCTCGATCGGCATCGAGATCGTCAATCCCGGCCACGACCATGGCTATGTTCCTTTTCCCGATCCGCAGATCGAGGCGGTCATCGCCTTGTGCAAGGATATCGTGGGTCGGTGGGTGATCCCCCCGGATCGCGTGATCGCGCATTCCGACATGGCCCCCAAGCGCAAGCGCGACCCGGGAGAACTGTTCCCGTGGGATCGTCTGGCCGCCCAAGGCGTGGGGCACTGGGTCAAGCCGCATGCCATTGCAAGCGGGCGCTTTTTCCAGCGCGGCGAGGAGGGTGCGCCAATCGAGGCCTTGCAGGCCATGCTGGCGCTCTATGGCTATGATCTTCCGGTGACGGGTGTCTTCGATGAGATGACGGAGTTCACCGTCATCGCCTTCCAGCGTCATTTCCGACCGCAAAGGGTGGATGGCATCGCCGACCGGTCCACTATCGACACCCTCCGCGATCTGATCAGATCGCGGAGGGTCGATGCTTAATCTGGGCAGAACTCAGCGGGTAAGCTTCAGTTTGCCGATGTTCGCCGCGATGATCGCAAACACCTGGTTGAGTTCGGTGGCATTGGTCGCCGTGTAGAACAGCCGCTGGCCGCCCTCCATGGAGGCGCAGTCCTGCAGCAGTTGCAGGCCGGTCGCGGAAATCTGCTGGCCGGGCGTGCTGAAGCCGATGGTGATGATCTTCACGGCTTCATTGTTGTCCTTGTCGCGGAGCGCCTTGATGTTGTCGCAGGCTGTCCGCGACTTGGCATTCATGGCCAGCGTTGCATCCCATTCATTGTTGATGCCGGTCTGCAGGCGGTTGTTGCGATAGTAGCCAAACGGCGAATAGATCGACTTGTTGGGATTGCTCTGGTCAGCCCAGTAGTTGTCACCATCCGTCATGAGGATGATGAACTTCCGGTTGCGGATCTGGCTGCCCGGGCCAATCGCTGTCTGCGAGTTCCAGTTGTAGGCGCGGCCATCGCCAAACGGGGCGTTGGGCGAAATCGTCCGCCAGCCCCACATCAATCCTTCCAGGATGTTGGTGTTGCCGTCGGCCGTCATCTCGTTGATCTTGGCAATCGCATTGCTCTGTGTCGGGGTCAGGCGCTGCAGCGGGCGGGCATTGCACATGTAATTGGGGCCTCGCCCAGCGCCATTCGCGATGCCGCCCGTGTTGGAAATGCTCTTGCGGCCGCTGGCCCCGCCAGATGTGTTGACGAGATTGTAGCGGCAAATGTTGGAAGTGGAACGGTCCAGCCAGTTCTTGTCCTGCCAGCTTGCTGTCGGCGAACTGAAGGGCAGGGCAAAGTTGGTGGTGGTCGGAGGTGTGCAGGCCGCACGGGTCGCGCTTGTTTCCTTGCCGCTCGAACCGTTGTAGTTGATTGTTTCGCTGCCATCATCATTGAGGTAGCTGTTGTTCAGGTCATAGCTGCTGCCATTGCCTTGCTGGTTGAGCAGGTTCCCGCGCACCCAGGTCGCGCCGCGTGGCCCTGGCTCGTCAGGTGCGAACATGGGGACGAAGAGGCTGTCGCCGACGCTGTTGGTTGGGGCTGCATCGTTCAAGCCCCAGGCCCCGGGACGCATTTCGAAGCAGCCAGTCCAGGTCTCGCCCAACTGCTGGTAGAGGCTGAACCGCGACGTCACGCCTGCGGGTGGCGCCGTGCTCACCGGCAGAAGGTTTTCCCAATGGATCGACGACTGACCCGAGCGGTCCAGATTGGGGTCCGTCGCCGTGTTCATGCCCGATCCGGCATTGACCGTCAGCGTGAAGGGCACGACGGCAACCTTGATCTTCTGGGGGTCTGTCTGCCCGTTGAAGACGGAATTGGTGAAGTTCTTGGCTGCGGTCTTGGCCGCATCGATCTTCGATCCACTCATCGATCCGGAATTGTCGAGGACAAGGGCGATTTCGAGATAGTTCTCGGTCGGGCGCTCCACATCGGAGCGCGTCGAGACGCAGGGATTGATCCCGGCCATAACGCCGTTGAACATCGACTTGACGCAGGCACTGGCCACGACCGACACGATGTTGGGGTCATTCGACAAGACGGACACGGTCGGCATGACCGAGAATTCCGAAGCTGGCAAGGTGGTCAGGAAGCTCTCGACCCTCTGCTTGATCTGGCCGCTGGTCAGGACAGTGAAATCCTTGGCCGCAGCGATCGCTCCGGCATCCAGTGCGGACTGCATCTTGGCACGCGCATTGGAGGCACGCGAATAGTCAATGGCCGCACCCGCCGCTCCCACCATCGGGATGAGCGACACCGCGAACATCAATGAGACGTTGCCCCTCTGGTCACCTGAGAAGCGCCGCAGAATGCGTGTATGGATCGACATGCCTACTCCAGTGAGTATGGATTTCTGCCGATGATAGTCGCACAAAGTTCTTCATGGACCGTGAAGGCGATGCTTGAAATCGCGTCGACTGGATTTACCGCTGGTTTACTCCGCGGGCCGCCTGTCGCCAGCCTGTTATGGAACCTTATTCAGCCGCCATCACCCGGTAATCCGCCGGTTCATAATTGAGGATTGGAGCGAGCCAGCGCTCGACTTGAGCGATGTCCATGCCCTTTCTCAGCGCATAATCTTCGACCTGGTCGCGCTCGACCTTGGCGACACCAAAATAATGCGCATCGGGATGACCGATATAAAGGCCGGAAACGGATGAGCCCGGCCACATGGCATAGCTTTCGGTCAGCGTGACGCCGATCTTCTTGTCCGCCTCAAGCAGCGTCCACAGCATCGCCTTTTCCGTATGGTCAGGCTGTGCCGGATAGCCTGCCGCAGGGCGGATGCCCCGGTATTCCTCCATCAGCAGGGCCTCGGTCGAGATGGCTTCATCCCTTGCGTAACCCCAGTATTCGCGACGCACCTTCATGTGCATGAACTCGGCGAAGGCTTCGGCGAGCCGGTCCGCCAGCGCCTTGGCCATGATGGATGAATAGTCGTCGTTCTTGCCCTCGAAGCGCTTCGCCACGTCATCTTCGCCGATGCCCGCCGTCACCACGAAGCCGCCAATGTAGTCGGCCACACCGGACGCCTTGGGAGCCACGAAATCGCTCATCGCCGTGTTGGAGCGCCCATCGCGCTTGGAGAGTTGCTGGCGCAGCGTATGGAACACCGCCAACTGCTCCTGGCGGCTCTCGCCCTTGAACAGGTGGATGTCGTCGCCGACCGTGTTGGCCGGCCAGAAGCCGATCACGGCCTTGGCCTGGAACCAGCGCTCCTCGACAATGCGCTTCAGCATCGCCTTCGCATCCTGGTAGAGCGCCCGGGCGGCCTCACCCTGTTTTTCATCCTCCAGGATCTGGGGGAAGCGTCCCTTCAGCTCCCAGGTCTGGAAGAAAGGTGTCCAGTCGATGAAGGGCACCAGTTCCTCAAGGCTCTGCGTTGAAATCGTGCGCGTGCCGGTGAAGCTGGGCTTGGCCACGCTGTAATCCGTCCAGTCGATCTTGAACGGATTGCTCCTCGCCTTCGCCAGCGGCAGGCGCTGCTTGTCGCGTTCGGCGCGGGCATGGGCGTCGGCCACCTTCACGTATTCGGCATGCACGGTTTCGATATAGGCACCCCGGTTGTCCTCGTTCAGCAAGGACGACACCACACCGACGGCGCGGGAGGCATCCGTGACATACACGGTCTGCCCCTTGGCATATCCCGGATTGATCTTGACGGCGGTGTGGACGCGCGACGTGGTGGCACCGCCGATCAGCAGCGGGATGGTGAAGCCCTCGCGCTCCATCTCCGCCGCGACATGCACCATTTCATCGAGCGACGGCGTGATCAGGCCGGAGAGGCCGATGATATCGACACCGTGCTTCCTGGCTTCGTCCAGAATCCGTGCAGCGGGCACCATGACGCCGAGGTCGATGACCTCGTAGTTGTTGCATTGGAGCACGACGCCGACGATGTTCTTGCCGATGTCATGCACATCGCCCTTCACCGTCGCCATCAGCACCTTGCCAGCCGCGGGCTTGTCGGCGAGCCCCGTCTCCTCGCGTTCCTTCGCCATGAAGGGTTCGAGATGCGCGACGGATTGCTTCATCACACGGGCGGATTTCACCACCTGCGGCAGGAACATCTTGCCCGCGCCGAAGAGATCACCCACCACGTTCATGCCCGACATCAGCGGGCCTTCGATCACATGCAGCGGTCGAGTGACGCCAAGGCGCGCCTCTTCCGTATCCGCGATGATGTATTCCGTGATGCCGTTGACGAGTGCATGCTCCAGCCGCTTTTCCACCGGCCAGGAGCGCCACTCGATGTTGTCGTTCTTTGCCTCGCCCTGCTTGCCATGGGCAGCAAAGCGCGGGGCTGCATCAAGCAGGCGCTCGGTCGAATCCGCGCGGCGGTTCAGCACCACGTCCTCGCAGAGGTCGCGCAGCTCCGGATCGAGGTTCTCGTAGACCGCGAGCTGGCCGGCATTGACGATGCCCATGTCCATGCCGAGGCTGATGGCGTGGTAGAGGAACACGGAGTGCATGGCCTCGCGCACCGCCTCGTTGCCGCGGAACGAGAATGACAGGTTCGAGATGCCGCCCGAGATATGGGCATGCGGCAGGTTTGCCTTGATGAACTTGACGGCGTCGATGAAGTCCA
>JANNFV010000234.1:0-8078 GCA_031380285.1 Hyphomicrobiales bacterium
TGGGACAAGCAGCAAGAGGCTTTCAGCAAACTCTGCCACCAGCGCGAGGGCCTTTTATGCCAACCGTCTATCCGCTACGAAGGAGAGGCATGCAGACTCTTCTCGCCCGGTTCCAGCGCCTTTTCTGGCTTGCTAAATCGCCGCTGGCCATTGGCCTGGGCGCGATTATGGCCTTGATCATCCTGCTGGGCTCGATCCGCTGGCCGCTTTCGGGAGAAGTGATCGGTGCTCACCTGAGGCACGCCCTGGAACGCAACACCGGCTACGGTGTCGAGCGCCTCGGGAGCGTGCATTTCACGGGGCTGCCTTGGCCGACCCTGCAGGTCGAGAACCTGGTGCTGGTCAAGCCCTCCTCGCCACAGGAGCGGGTCGCGGCCCCCCTGCTCAAGGCACGGCTCAATCTCGGCTCGTGGCTTGTGGGCGATCCCAAGGTGGTCGCCCTCTCCCTGTTCGATCCCACCATCCACCACGTCTCGAACATGGCCTTCAACGAGACGGAGGCATTGTCGACGGCAGTTTTCAATTTTTTGGCACGCGAACGCCGCCCCGAATTGAAAAGCCTGCGGATCACCCGTGGCACGATCATGCTGGATGGTCGTCCCTGGATGAATGACGTGCTGCTGAACGTCACCAACACCGCAGGCTCCGACCTGCGGCTGCGGGCCGATGGCTTTTACCGGTCGAAACCAATCGCGATCAAAGCCGATATCGGCCAGGGCGGATCACCCGACCGGCGTCCCTTCAACTGGATCGTGGCCTTGCCCAGCGCCAATGCCCGGTTTGACGGCATCCTCTTCAGTCCAAGATCGCTTGATGCGGAGGGGAACCTCTCGCTGATGATCATCGACGGACCGGAATTCGCGGCAGCGCTCGAACTGGGACGGCGGCAAGCGGCCTTTTTCACGGACACCAGGCTCGCTGGCCAGGCGCGGATCGTCTGGCCGATGATCCAGATCAAGGATGCCGTGATCACGCGTGGAAAAGAGCAGATCGACGGATCGGTCGAAGTCACGCTGGACAAGCGCAGCCCGGCGCTGTCAGCCACGCTGGACACCAAGCGCCTCGATCTCACGCCGCTGGTATCCACCCTGATCGGGCACGAAACGCTGCGGACGGGAGCCTGGCCGACAGAACCCCTGACCTTCAGCATGATGCAGGGCGCAAGAATGGACCTGCGCCTGTCAACGGACATCCTGCAGGTCGGATCGCTGGCCATTGGCAAGGTGGCACTCTCGGGACATCTGCGCGATGGGCGGATCGAAGTCCTGCTCAGCGAGGGCAGCATCGGCAATGGCGCGATCAAGGGACGCATGGCGCTCGGCCCCAGCCAGATCCCGGCACAAGGCCTTGATCTCAAGGCACAAGGCAGTTTCGAACGGCTGGACCTTGGTGACCTCCTGGCGACAGCAGGGCTTGGACGCCCACGCGGCATCGCCGCAGGCCAGTTCGCTCTCCAGACCAGCGGCGCGTCCTGGGCAGCACTGGTACATGCTCTGGATGGCCGCATGCAGGCAACGCTTCGGGAGGGCGAGCTTCAAGGTGTCGATCTCGACCGGCTCGCAGGTCGCATCGAGCGCACGCTTGCAGGCAGCATCGCCATGGATGGGCGCACCCGCTTCCAGAGCCTTGGCCTGCATCTCCGCATCACGCAGGGCATTGCTGCGATCAGCGAGGGCATGCTGGTGACACCGGCGTTGCGCATTCCGCTCGAAGGCAACATCAATATTCCGGACCAGAAGCTTCATATTACGGCGAGAATTCAACCCGGCAATGACGGCCAGAAAGCAGGAGAGATGCGCCTCCGGCTGGAAGGGCCGTGGATCGCGCCCACGCTGACACCCGACATGGTCGGTCGGGGTGGTCGAAGCTGAAAGTGCCGCCTACCGTCCGTCGGGCAGACCACGTTTCATCGCCAGCGTCACCACGAGCACTGTGACGGTCACGATGCCGATCAGCACGGTCGAAATCGCGTTGATCTCCGGCGTCCCGCCCAGGCGTGCCTGGCTGTAGATGCGCATCGGCAGTGTCGTGGCCCCTGGCCCCGACGTAAAGCTCGCGATCACCAAATCAACGAGCGACAGCGTGAAGGCCAGCATCCATCCCGCCGCAATGGCCGGAAGGGCAACCGGCAATGTCACCAGCAGGAACGCTTTCAGCGGCGCAGCACCCAGGTCCATCGCCGCCTCTTCAAGGTTGCGGTCCATGCCGACCAGACGGGATTGCACCACCACCGCGACAAAGCTGGCGGTGAACGTGACATGGGCAATGGCGACGGTCCAGAAGCCGCGATCCAGCCCCAGCGCAATGAACAGCAGCAGCAGTGACAGGCCGGTGATGATCTCCGGCATCACCAGCGGCGCAAACCCCATGAAGGCCAGAAGACTTCTGCCCCGAAAAGGCCCGACGCGTGTCAGCGCCAGGGCCAGCGCCGTACCAATGATCGTCGCCACAGTGGCGGAGACCAAACCAAGCCGCAGCGAAATCCACGCGGCCTGCATCAGCGGCTCGTTCTTCAGCAAGCCAGCATACCATTGCGTCGAGAACCCGCCCCAGACCGTCACAAGCCGTGACGCATTGAAGCTGTAGATCACCAGGATCAGGATCGGCAGGTAGAGAAAGGCCAATCCCAGCACCAGGGCCGAAAGATTGACGGCGGAGAGACCCTTCCTCATCCCGCCACCCCTGATCCGGCGCGGCGCTGGCCGTAGAGGATCGGCACGGCCAGGATAGCGAGAAGCACGATAGCGACGGCTGAGGCCATCGGCCAATCCCGATTGCTGAAGAACTCGGTCCAGATCAGGCGACCCACCATCAAAGTGTCCGAACCGCCGAGCAGATCAGGGATGATGAATTCCCCCATGACCGGAATGAAGACCAGCACGCAACCGCCAATGATGCCGGGCAGCGACAGCGGCAGCGTGACCCGCCAGAAGGCTTGTGCGGGGGTGCAGCCCAAATCCTGTGCCGCCTCCACAAGATCAGGATCATGCCGATCCAGCGCCGCGTAGAGCGGCAGCACCATGAAGGGCAGGTAGGAATAGACGATGCCGATCTGCACCGCGATTTCGGTGTTCAGGATTTCCAGCGGCACCGTGATCACGCCGAGCCAGAGCAGCAACTGGTTGAGCAGGCCCTCCTGCTTGAGGATCGCGATCCAGGCGTAAACCCGGATCAGAAAACTCGTCCAGAACGGCAACACGATCAGCGCGATCAGCAGCGGTCGCCAGCGGCGACTGGCCCGCGCCATGGCAAGCGCCATCGGATAACCCACCAGCAGCGTCAGCACCGTGCCTAAAAGCGCGATCCGCAACGACGTGACGAATGCCGAGGCATAAAGGCCATCCGTGAACACGGTCCCGTAGTTCTCGAAATCGAGTCCAGCAAGGAAAGCCGTGATGCCGTCCCATCCCTGCGACCAATCGAGCTGCGGTCGATAGGGCGGCTGCACCGAAGCGGGATCGGAAAGGCTGATCCGCAGGATGATCAGGAAGGGAACGAGAAAGAACAGGCCGAGCCACAGGAATGGCAGGCCAATGATCGCCCTCACGCCCCAATCCTGCCCTTGAGTGACCCTCCGCACGGCTCAGTCCCGCAGCAATTGCGCATCACCGGCCCTGAAGCCGATGAGCAGTTCCGACCCCACATCGAAGCGGGCCTCGGCACTGGCCGAAGCAACCACGGCCCGAAGCGTCTCACCATCCTTGCTCCTCAGGCGAAAGGCAACCTGCGCACCCAGATGCGCCCGGTCGATCACAAGGGCCGGCAGCCAGTGATCGGCATCCGGCCCCATGCCCGCACCAAGGCGCATATGCTCCGGGCGCAGCGCCAGCCAATAGCCCTCCCCCGCCGGAGCCCCGTTCGCCGCGACCGTCACCGTGCCAGGCACGCCCTTTGCCGCCGCCATCGCCCTGCCCTCTGAAAGGCCCGAGATCGTGGCCGGGAACAGGTTCATCTCGCCGATGAAATCCGCGACATAGCGGTTGGCCGGTTTGTCATAGAGCGTGCCAGGCGCATCGACCTGGACGATCTCGCCCTGGCGCATCACCGCGATCCGGTCAGACAGCGCCATCGCCTCGTCCTGATCATGCGTGACGACGATGAAGGTGGTGCCCGACAGGGCCTGGATGCGTTTCAATTCCCCCTGCGTTTCCTGGCGCAAGCGCTTGTCGAGCGCACCCAGCGGCTCGTCCAGCAGCAAGACCTTCGGCTCGCGGGCCAGCGCCCGCGCCAGGGCGACGCGCTGCCTTTGCCCACCGGAAAGCTGATCCGGCTTGCGCTTCGCCAGATCCTGCAGCTGCACGAGACCAAGCATGGCGTCGACGCGGCTCGCAACAGCTGCGCGATCCAACCCCAGCCGCTTCACGCCAAACGCGATGTTGTCGCGCACCGACAGATGCGGAAACAGCGCATAGCTCTGGAACATCATGTTCACGGGCCGCAGATGGGGCGGAACACCGGCCAGATCAGCCCCCTCGATGGCGACATGCCCCGCATCGGGCTCCTCGAACCCGGCGATCAGGCGCATCAGCGTGGTCTTGCCACAGCCCGATGGTCCCAGCAGCGAGAAGAATTCGCCCCTGCGAATGTTGAGGGAAACGCCACTGAGTGCGGTCACCCCACCGAAGCGTTTGGAAACGCCACGGATCGAGACAAAATCGGAATCACCGGCGGAAGGCGCAGTCATTCCCGTCGATTAACACATCAGTCAGATCGCCGACAGCGTCCAGGCATCCGGGAAATTGCCGTAATCCGAGGTGGTCACGCCATTCCGCGTCGTGCCGGGATAGCTCTCGAGCGCAGGCACGACCGTGACACGCAGCACCGCAATCTCATCGACCTTCAGCAACCCGCAATGCACGGCGGCAGCCGAAAGCGCTGAATCCCGCGTGTAGGTATCCGTCCCCCAGACTTGCCCCTCGGTCGCGCCCTTGATGCGGAAATAGTAGGTGGCACCCTTGGTGTCGCACAGGCCATGCATGGAGCTTGGCGCATCCGACGCGACGTAGTTCTGCTCGAGCAGCTTCTTCAACTGCCGACGCGTCAGTTTTCCGCGGTGGTCAAAATACGCCACCAGTTCCTGCACGACCTTCATGGTGCGTTACCCCTTCTGCATGGTGATGACCCGCCCATAGGGCGGCGCGAACGTGGTCGATTCCCCCGGAATGGCCCACAGCACAGCATAGGGCATCGGCTCCGGCGGATAGCTGATATCGCCGTCCGTGATGACGATGGCGGCTGTCACACGGGGATCTTCCGAGAGCGACAGGAGTGCCGGCGTCAGGTCGCTGCCGCCAAAGCCGCGAATGTCATATTCCGCCAGCTCCGTTGGCGAGAGCATCTCGTCGCCGGTTACCGCCGTGTCGCACTGGATCACGCGGATATCGTCGATGCCGGTGGCCTCACAGAAATCAGCGATGGCACCCAGCGCTGCGGGAATCTCGCCGATCATCGAGCCGCTTGTGTCGAGCACGACGTTGAGCATCATCGACTGGCGCTGCCGCCCCGGCATCACGATGTCCGTGCGTTCGGCCCCCCGCCGCGAGGCCCGCGTGAAGGTGCGTTCGCCCGGCGTGACACCCTCCAGCCAGCGCTGCAAGGCCACCTGCCAAGGCGTGCGGTAAATGCCGCGCAGGGCCCGCACCTGCTGTTGCGTGGAACCCGCATCGACGCCGCGCCCACGCATCACACCCAGCGCCTTGGCGATGGCCATGCCCTTCGCCGCCAGTTCGCGCACGGCCTTGGCGCGGGCCGCCTGCTCGGCGCTGTCCTCCGGGAACATCTCGCGCTCCCGCTTGGCATCGAGCACATCGCCCGAATTGCCCGATCCCGATTGCTTCGCCGCCCCCATCACCTGCTCCGCAGTGGTGGACTCGCCGTCCCAGACCTGCGTGCGCGAGGCCGTCGAGGCCCCGTTGCGGCGCATCTCCAGCACGATTTCCTCGGCGGACTTTTCCCGTGCGCCGGGCATATCAAGGCCACCGGCAGGAATCTTCTGCACGCCAAGCGCATGCCGCAGGATGTCATTGATGATGTAGTCATGGGCATAGTTGAACTCGAGCCGCCCCGAACCGACCGCACGGTCATGGGTTCTGAGCGCCAGATGCAGCAGCTCATGGGCGAGCACAAACAACAGGTCCGCCGCCGACAGACGCGCCGTGAATGCGGGGTTGGCGACCAGACGTCCCGACGCGAAGATGCCCATGGTCGGCACGCTGTCATCAAGCGCCACGCGCACAGCCGCCGCCAGTCCCGAGAGGTGCGGGAACGGCACCGTGACCATGCGCAAACCGCGCAGGATACGCTCAAGCGTCGCCTGGTCCGCCGCCGACCGTGAGACGGCAGCGCTCATGCCGCCGCCACCTTGCGCATCAGGTCATACATGGCGCGCTCGGCACCCAGCGCCCCCCATTTCTCGACCATGTCGGTCAGCAGGATCAGCTGGTGCTCCTGCGACAGGCTGCGCAGGAAGCGGTTGATCAGGCGCGGCGGCAAGCCATCCGCCCTGCCATCGCGCACGAACTGCCGGATGCAATCGAGGATGAACCAGCGGGCAGACTCGCCCTTCGGCAACAGGTCCGGCTTGCGAAGATACTGTTCGATCGGCTGCAGCGGCCCCATGCTCTCTTCCGCCAGGGCGCAAAATACGGCGGCATCCTCCGGCGACAACCGCCCGAAGGCGAGCGCGCGGCGCGTCTCATTCGTCAGCAATCCGGCCTTCTCGGCCATGTCGAGCGCACGCGACAGCAGCGACCAGGAGCGCGGCGTGGAAAACGGTACGGGATCGGCTGGAACGGCACGCATCAGCGCATCGGGAACCGTGGTGATGAAGCTGCGCACATCACGCCGCACACCGCTGCGTTGCGCCCAGGCCAGCCACTCATCCACATCGTGCCGGATCTGCAGGATCGTCACGCGGTTGACCAGGGCGGAACTCATGGCCCGCACGAGGGCGCGGTCCTGCAAGCGATTGCCAGCCGCCACCACCCAGGTGCCGGCGGGCAAGGCGTGCTCACCCAGGCGACGCTCCAGCAGGAGCGAATAGAAGGCTTTCTGGATATCGGGCGCACAGGCTGGCAACTCGTCGAGAAACAGGCAGAACGGCTCCGGCCTTTCCGGCAGCAGGATACGCGGCGGACAGAACACCGATCGCTCTCCCACGATGCGGGGAACGCCGCTCACATCCTCCGGCGCGATCTGGGTGCCCAGCAGCGAACGGCAGGGCAGACCAGCCTCCCGCGCCGCTTCATAGACCATCTCGGATTTGCCGATTCCCGGTGCCGAAAGCAGCAGGAAGCTCTGCTCCTGCGCCATGCATTTGATGAGGTTCTTGGCTTGTCGCAGTGTGACAATCTCGGTGAACGCGTTCTGACCACCGACCGTCTGGTTGCCACTCATAAGCCCCTCCTCCGGATGGGTGCATCCACACCATCCCGCCAGCATGCGGCGGATCGGGATTCCGGAGCCGTCTGGACGATCACGGGCTTAGGCAAGCCGCCATGAAGCGGCCATGACCGCGCCATTCGGCTGCTGTTCACCCAATGAACGCGCCACACCGCCGTTGGGCAACGGCAAAGCGCGGCTCAAGCCACGTGGTCAAGACGACAGGAGATGAGGGAAAATGGTGCCCAGAGCCGGGATCGAACCAGCGACACTGCGATTTTCAATCGCATGCTCTACCAACTGAGCTATCTGGGCTTTCGCAGAAGTGTCAAAGACAAGCCACTGACGAACGGCTGCTGCTATACGGTTTCACTCCGACGCTGTCCACCCTTGGCGAAGGCCGATGGTGGAAAAAATGCTCGAACACCGAACATAACCGCCAAAGCAACCGCATCAACGCAGAAAACCATCGATGTCATCGGGCAACGGGTAGCGCCCCGTCTCATGACGCGAGAACCGCATCTGGCCATCGACGAAGACGTGGAAAACACCACCGGACGCACGCTTCAGTTGCACGTCCTTCGCACCACGCTTTTCAAGTTCCGCCCTGACACGCAGGGCCTGGGGTTCGTGGCCTCAAGAACCGCAGAATTCGATGAGAATATCCATCTCGTCTCCCTTTCGTGCACCCTGCCAGG